>NZ_DJDT01000320.1 GCF_002432345.1 Pedobacter sp. UBA5917 | reverse complement strand
TAGCTTCGATACGTGATGCATTTGCACCTTGAGATACCAAATAAGCTTTTACCGATTCAGCTCTGTCTTTAGATAAACGCAAGTTTAATTCTCTACCGCCAGTGTTATCGGTGTGACCTGCTAATTTTAAACTAAAGTTTTTCTCTACCAATAAAGCTGCAACACGGTTTAAAGTAGCATACGATTTTGAACGGATAGTTGATTTACCCAAATCGAATTCTAAGTTAGAAATCGCATCCCTAACCACTTTGCGGTCGGCTTCTGTAATTACCTTGGTTTCTTTGATAATCTCACGTTGAACTTTGATTGGGCAACCAGAACCATCAACAACTGTTCCTGATGGAGTACCAGGGCATTTGTCGAATTTGTTTGCTACACCATCGTTATCATCATCGCCCAAATCTTTAGCATATTGCTCTCTATCACGTTGTGCATTTTGCTCTGCAGTTGATAATGCTCTTCTTAATTCAGAACTTTCTTCAGCGCTTTCTTTACGTAGGTTAGCTAGTGAGCTGTAGTTTTGTAACTGTGGTTTATCTTTACTACCCAAGGCGAATTCTAAACCTGCGTGTGCGTAAGCAAATCTGTCGTTAGTACCGGTATTAACACCATCGAATTTGGCCGATTTAACAAAATTTACATCGTATCCTAAATCGATATTGATACCTTTGGCAACGCCCAGTTTTACACCCGCACCTACCGGTACAAACCAACCGTCTCTGTAATAACCTGCATCTACTGTATTGGCAGGACTAGTAGTAGCACCAGAAGATAGGTAACCTGCACCAGCTTTTAAGTAAGGGGTTAAAATTGCGTTTTCCTGGTTGATGTTGATGTTAGCTACATTCCAAACTGCTGATAAAGCACCCGACCACTGCATGTTGGTTTTATAACCGGTATTGGCGATGAAACCACCTGCGCCATTAGATGCCCTTAACTCTTCAACTTTACCTGCAAGGAAATCGGCCTGAATACCTAATTGAGGTATAATTTGCTTTTTAACATAACCGCCATAACCAATATGTTCAACCGGAGTTTCGAATAAATGGTTCGAATTTCCAAAAATTGTTCGAGGGGTTAATAAACCTCCATGTACACCTACACTCCAGGTACGGAAAGATTTTTCGCCAAATCTTGTTCCTGTTGTACTGGTAGTAGTTGGTGTTTCCTGTGCAAATAATTGTGATGATAAGCCTAATAATGCAACCAACATTGTTGATTTTGTAATTCTCGTATTCATGTTTTTCTATTTTGTAAATATTAGTGTCTTAACAGTTTTTATAGGATACTGTTTTGCTTTGACTTAGAAAAAACCTTGCCAAAGGACTCGTTTTTTATTCAAATAGCATGTTATCAGAAGATTACGAAGGAAAAATTATTTCACAAAAAAGTTACCTAACCAATGAAGATTAGGTGTTTTTTGTATAGTATTTAGTACAATTTAGGGTAATGAGCCTCGTTTTCGTCTGTTAAGGAATTACTTGTCTGATGGATTTTTCTTTCTGTTTAAAAGCATTTCCAACGTTTTCTCAATCCTGCTTAGTCTGGTTTTTTCCTGTTTAGCGGATAAGATCCAAAGCACATATTCTTTTCGGTGGCTATAGGCAAGTTGGTTGAAATAGGTTAAAGCAGCTGGATGGTTTTCTAAAGCCAGTTTTAAATCATCAGGAAGGTTAACTGTTTTGTTTACCGGATCGATGTATTCGCCATATTCGTTGGTTTTAATATGTTCGTTTCTCATGCCGGATGGCTTTACTTCCGAAAGGAGTTTCAACCGAAGACCTGTCCATGTTTCGTTAACCGCGGCTGATGCACAGGGTGTTAAACCAAAAACATTAAGCTCCTCCCAACTCTTCATCAGATCGAGATCGGATTTTATTTTTGATGACTTTTTCGGATAAAATACCCAAAAAATAGTTTTTGCATCAATGTTTTTGAGGTTACTTTGAATTTGCCGGTTCAGTTGCGCTGTATTTGTCGTAAATGTTATTAGTACATTAAATGCAGTTTCCCCATTGTATTTTAACACAACATCAGTAGGGATATCTCCAAATATCGCTGCAACTTGTTCAGGAGCATCTACAACTTTAACAGTGTTGCCAGGTTTTACCTGAAGTTTTTTTAGAAGTGGGTTCTCCATTTTTGATTGTTTAAAAGGTCCGATGTCTGGGGTCAGCAGCTATTGTTACTATTGCTAAAATCCTACGTGTACTTTATAAAGACCCTGAAATAAATTCAGGGTGACGACCGTTTTAGAAAAAGCTTTTAAAAAATCACAAAAATATCTTATCTCTGCTTTCTTTGTGCTCTTTTTCTTTGCGTCCTTTGCGGTTAATAATTCAAAAACTACAACCTCAATTTAGCAAAGAAATCCCAGAATACAATTCCTGCAGAAATTACGATATTGAACGAATGTTTGGTGCCGAATTGCGGAATTTCGATGCATTCGTCAATTTTTGCCATTACTTCATCACTTACGCCATCCACTTCATTTCCAAAAATCAGGGCATATTTTTTATTGAAATCCGGTTTAAAAGTATTCAGCATGGTGCTATTTTCTGCCTGCTCAATGGCAATAATTTCATAACCCAGTTCCCTTAATGTATCAACCGCTTGTAAAGTATCTGTATAGTGGATCCAATCAACAGATTGTGTTGCACCCAAGGCAGTTTTTTCTATTTCGCGGTGCGGCGGTTGAGCGGTAATACC
>NZ_DJDT01000010.1 GCF_002432345.1 Pedobacter sp. UBA5917 | reverse complement strand
TCAAGAATGCTACGCATTTTGGAGCGCCAAAGTACCCAAAGCGCTTCGTCAATCCAGCAATGTGCGCTCACACAAGGCCCATGCGCATCAAAAAAACAGCGGCACCTTGTTTAATCAGTTTTTTATTTATTTTCTTTTGTCTGATTGAGCCCTTCGGGGTTTGTGCAGCAACTACTCGGTTAACGGTTCAGCTAAAACAGCACAAAACCACTGTGTTTCATGTTTGGTAGTACTAATTGTTCTATTTTGCAACTGTTTTTTTGATTCCCCCGCACTTGGGATTGACGGGCGTTCTTCGGTAAAATCTGTTTGTTTTTCAAAGCAAGCTAGCATAGCGCCTTAAAAAGATGTGTCCAAACGATAGGATTTTCATATCGGGATCAGGGTCTACCATGTTTCTAAAGACCTTGATCCAGACACAATAAATCCTGACCAATTTGCAATAAAAAAAGCCTTCTGATCTTTTAAAATCAGAAGGCTTTAAATTATTTAACGAAAGCTTAGTTGCCTGTTGCTGTCCATGTATCATTATCAGGGTTCGAATCAGGTAATACTTTATTTGGATCTAAAGTTACCGATTCAATTTCTTCTGTTGTTGGATAACGTACCAACCAGCTGGTGTTTTTCATCCAAACATCAACAGGAACTTTTACGATATCGGTTTTACCACTTTTGGTTTTGATCTGGATGATAATCGGCATCGGCATTCTTTCGAGGTTAACAACTTTAATGGTATAACCTACCAGTTTATCATCTTTTTTAACCTGCTCAACCGCAGCAATGCCCTGGTCCATTTTCCAGTTGTTTAACCACCAGCTTCTCCAGAACCAGGCTAAATCTTCGCCTGCGCCGTTTTCCATCGAGCGGAAAAAGTCAAAAGGTGTTGGGTGTTTAAATACCCAGTTTTTAATGTACTGGCGGAAAGCATAATCAAAGCGGTCTTCACCCAAAATCTGGTTTCTTAAAATATCCAAACCCCATCCCGGTTTGCTGTACAGGTTATTACCGATGTTTCTTTCAGTCATACCATCAGGCATTAACATAATATTTTCGAAAACCGGGTTACCAATTACATTTTTACCTATACGATGTAAATCTGCCGGAGGAGTAGCATATTCACCATTATTAAAGTTTTTCTTAGAGATACCATTGATGAAAGTATTAAAACCTTCGTCCATCCAACCATATTTACGTTCGTTTGAGCCTACAATCATCGGGAACCAGGTATGGCCAAATTCGTGATCGATTACACCCCATGCACTGCCTTTTTTAGCTGTCCAGCCGCAGAAAACAATACCGGGATATTCCATACCTCCAATATTGGTTGCTACGTTAACAGCCATTGGATAAGGATACTCGAACCATTTTGATGAATAATGTTCGATGGTTGATTTTACGTATTCTACGCCACGGCCATAAGAATCAACACCGTTGCTTTCTACCGGTTGTGCAGAAACGGCTAAGCCGGTTTTACCACTTGGCAGTTTATACCGTGCAGCATCCAATACAAATGCTTTTGATGAAGCCCAGGCCGCATCGCGTGCATTGGTTATTTTAAATTTCCATGTCAATTTATCTTTAGCCGGACGCGATTTTGGATCGGTTACTTCTGCTTCTGTACGGATATGCACAGTAGCATCGCTCAATTTGGCTTCGTTCCATCTTTTTAACTGTTCTGGTGTAAACACCTCTGCAGGGTTCAATAATTCGCCAGACCCCATTACAATATGGCTTGCTGGTGCAGTAATGGCAAAGTTGATATCGCCATATTCGCAATAAAACTCACCACCGCCCCAATAAGGCAAAGTATTCCAGCCAATTACATCATCATACACGCACATACGCGGAAACCATTGAGCAATAGCAAAGATTTCGCCATTTTTAGTGGTTAAATGGCCCGTCCTGTCCGATCCTTCTTTAGGTACGATATACGAGTAATCCATTTTAATGGTTACAATATCGCCGTTTGCTGCCAATGGCTGATCTAAACGGATCTGCATGCGTGTATCTTCTACCAGAGAAGTGAATTTTACAGCACCTGCTTTTTGCGCTACACTGATGTTCTGGATTTTATAGCCACCATCAAATTTTTCGCCCTGTGCACCATAACGGCTGCGTGATGGGGTAATGGCATAACCACGTGAAGTTTCTTTAAAAGTATTCTGGTCTAGCTGTAACCATAAATATGGTAATTTATCAGGACTGTTGTTTTTGTAGGTTATGGTAACCGTTCCCGAAACCATATTTTTGGCATCGTCGAGATTGGCGGTAATATTATAATCTACACGGTTTTGCCAGTATTTTGGGCCAGGTGCGCCAATTGCCGAGCGGAATTCGTTTCCATTTTGGGTATAAAATAACGGGCCAAATGCTTCAGCTGGATTGTAATTGGTAGCTGGTGCAGGTGTTGTAGCCTGCTGTGCCGATGCCGAAAAAGCAAAAACACAACAAACCAAACAAAAATTAATCAGTTTAGTCAATTTCATGATAATAATAAGGTTGTAATACTGCGGTAAATATAAAAAATAACCACATACGGATCTGTATGTGGTTATAATGTTACTAATAACGGGTATAATATGATTAAATAGGAGTTATGTAAACTTAATTACCTTTTAGTTTAGGCAAATCCTGTAATTTTCTTTCCTGAGGAGTTAATTTTTTCCATGCCACAAAAGCACGCGAGATATAGAAAGCATAACGGAATGGTCTTTCGCCCTTTACAGCTTCTATAGATGGTCTATAAATAATCATAAAGTTTTTAAGCTCCTCTCCTTCGAGTTTGGTAAGATCGGTAATGGCTTTTGGCGTAAAATTTTCGTCGATTTCCTGTTGGTACATTTCCTTTTCTTCTAAATCGGCCTCTTTACGCTGCTGTCTTTTGTATTTGCCATAACCCAGGTTCAGGTTTAAGCCCCCAACCTTATCAGTCATACGTTTACGGTTTAAGTTACCGCCTGTACTTAGCAAGGTATATTTTTCGGCCAAAGGATCTTTGGCATCGGTAATCTGGCTGTTCATCCTCACCGCACTTACTTCTACATCATTTAAACTGTTCGTTTTAACCGGAAGGTAAATCGTGCGGTTTAACAGGTTGGTTAAATATAAGGTATCGGTATGATAGCCTACTGCAGAAAATTCGATAAGATCGCCAATATTTGCAGCAATGGTATACTTACCTTCTTTGTTTGTACTTACTGATTTTTTGCTGTTCAGGTTCCTTACCGAAACACCAGGAAGAGAAAGTGTTTTTTTCGTAAAATCGAAAACTGTACCTGTAGTTACCGTTTGAGCAAATGCGCCGATAGGCAGGGCAAGCAATAGAAAAATGATCAGTTTGTACATACTCAAAAGTAATTTAGTTCGACGTTTAAAATCTGCTTTTAACAAACTTTAACATTAGAACAAATGAATTAGGCTAGTGTTTTTAAATAATTGTCATCGTCAAATCCAATTAATATGGCTTTGTTGTTCTCCTCAATAATCGGGCGTTTTATGGCACTCGTATTCTCTTTTAAATAAGCCACAGCCAATGCCTGATTATCGATTTTTGTCTGCTCCTCTTTGCTTAGTTTTTTCCAGGTTAAACCTTTTCTGTTCAGCACGGTTTCCCAGCCAAAAGTATTGCACCATTCGTTCAACTTCTCTTCGGTTATGCCTTTTTTCTTAAAATCATGAAATTCGAAATCAACCTGATGGTCTTTTAACCAATCGAGCGATTTTTTAACTGTATTGCAATTTGGAATTCCGTAAACGGTCATATTGAATGTGTGAATTTTGAATGGGTAAATGATAAATGGAAAATGTATAATGGGTGATGGAAAATAACCCGTTTCAAAGATAGCAAAAAATGGAAGGGAATAATATTCAATAATCAAATTCCAATAACCAATTCGTAATAATCAATGACCAATTCCCTATAACCAACGGCAACCGCGTTAACTTACTTTGACAATCTCTTGGCATCAGGCCTATAAGATTGTCAAAGTTTAGATTAATAAACCAGGGAAAAATGGATGATGTAAAATGGATGATGTAATTGTAAACCAGATCTTAAAATCCAATAACCCTATAAATCCCGATCAATCCTATTCATTCGTCACATTTTTTGCCCCATCCATCACATTTTAAAGATCACAATCAATTCTCTTCGTAAAATTGCACATAAACTAAAACGACATGGAAATTATTTCGGGTAAACCATATACTACCAAAAACATCAACCAGCTTGAATTTTGGATTTCGACCACCTTATTTATCCTGGCCTTGATCAGTATCTGCACGCAAACAACTTATGGCGGTGGTGGTTCTTACCGTTTTGCAGAACATTCGGTTGAGTATAGCATCGTTCAGAATTTCTTTCTGCCCGAAATATTCAAAATCAGTACGCTTTACTTTAGTTTTTTATGTTTTAATTTTGTTTCGATGCCCCAACTGGCGAGGAAAAAGAACGTAACCATGAACTTAATCTTTACGGTTGCTGTTACCTTCATTTCTATCCTTGTATGGATGATAGCCAACACTTATTCGGAAGCATACCGCCTGGTAGAATATGATGATATAGAAAACGCATACGATATATTTTTTGGTGAAGCCTTTACCTACATTTTCTTTATTTACCTGCTGTTTAATACTTATGCCTATTTTAACGAACGGGGCATGGAACTTTTTGAACACATCCAATTTTTAAAAGGCTACAATAAAAACATTATTTCAGAGATTTTTGTAAGTACAAGGATCTGGCTCATTACCCTCATGCTTTTTTCGGCAGTGCTTTCGATAAGGATTGATTACGAAATATTGGTGGTATGGATTATTGTTCCGCCCGTAAATATCATCTTTGCCTTTTGCGCCATTTATTACATCATTCCAAACCTGAGAAAGAATTTTAAAGGTTTTGGCCGGTATTTCTGGGGAAATTTAGGTTTAACCATTATTGTTTCGCTACTGCTTTTAATTGTGCTTATTCCTTTTATGCATAACAGGAACATTGTACCTATTACATTGATTTTAAACGCAATATGTTTAATCTGCATTACCACACCATCTGCATGGTACATTTACAAACATAAATTTGAGAAACTGAGCGAAATACAGATGCTTAAAACCGAGCTGGGCAAATCGGATGCCAACCTGAATTTCCTAAAGTCGCAGATCAATCCACACTTCTTATTTAATGCCCTTAATACCCTGTTTGGCACTGCCCTGCAGGAAAATGCCGAGCGTACTGGAGAAGGTATACAGAAATTGGGCGATATGATGCGCTTTATGCTCCATGAAAACACACAGGATAAAATTTCGTTAACCCGTGAGGTAGAATACCTGAACAATTATATTGATCTGCAGAAACTCCGCACTTCGCGTTCGGCAGATATCAGGATCGAAGCCAATATTGAAGAGCAGCTGAACAACCTGCAGATTACTCCCATGCTGCTGATCCCATTTATCGAAAATGCTTTTAAACACGGTATTAGTCTGCAGCAGCCATCTTATATTAAAATTACCCTGCAAACAAAAGAAAAGACTTTGTATTTTGATGTAAGCAACAGTATTTACATTAAGGCAGATAACGATCCGGAGAAATTAAAAAGCGGCATCGGACTCGAAAATGTAAAACAACGCTTATCGTTGCTTTATTATGGAAAACATGAATTAATTATCCGCGAGAGTGCAAACGAGTTTTTTGTTCATTTAACATTACAGTTGGATTAATACTACTTTTATCAAATTGTCATGCTGAGCGGAGTCGAAGCGTATTTACCTGAACTACCCGCAAGAGATCCTTCGACTCCGCTCAGGATGACAGTATAGATGGAAGATATTGCGAAATAAAACACCAGGCGATTTGTCACGCTGAGCGGAGTCGAAGCGTAATAGCGAAATTTTAAGTTATTATTCAAATTTGGTATATTTATCCATCAGCCTTTTAGGATGATAGATAGAAGTAAAATGAAAACATACACCGTCTATATTTTAAAGTGTGCTGATAACTCTTATTACACAGGAGTTACCAACGATATAGACAGAAGGCTTTATGAACACGAAAATGCAATAAACCCAAACTGTTATACAGCTAACAAAAGACCGTTAATCTTAGTATTTTGCGAACATTTTGAAGACATTAATGACGCCATTGAATTTGAAAAACAAGTTAAAGGCTGGACCAGAAAAAAGAAAGAGGCCATCATAAGCGAAAACTGGGATAAACTTAAAGAACTATCTGTTTGCAAAAATATTTACCAGTCATACTAATTTCACTAAATTATAGACTTCCCATATGTTCAGCCTAACAAAAACAAATAAAACACAAAAATGATTGCCATTGCTATAGATGATGAACCGATTGCGCTGGATATTATAAAATCGCATGCCTCAAAAGTTCCGTTTGTAGAGTTGGTTCAAACCTTTACCGATGCCTTTGCGGCCATTACTTACCTGCAGCATAATAAGGTTGATCTGATTTTTCTGGACATTAAAATGCCCGACATCAGCGGTATCGATTTTTTAAAGAGTTTAAGCAAGCCACCAATGGTAATTTTTACCACAGCCTACACCGAACATGCGGTGCAAAGTTTTGAACTTGATGCTGTTGATTATTTGTTAAAACCTTTTTCACTTTCGCGTTTTTTAAAGGCCTGTAATAAAGCCCAGGAACTGTTTAACCTGCGTAACCAGAAACAGGAGGCAAAAACGGAATACATTTTTGTAAAAGACGGTTATGAACAAATTAAAGTGGAATTGGAAGATATCCTTTATGTGGAAGCCTCCGGAAATTATACACAGCTCCAGTTAAAAGACAAACTCTTAAGTTCACGCATTACCATAAACGACCTCGCCGAGCTGTTGCCAAAAGCAGATTTTATCCGCTGTCACAGGGCTTTTATTGTAGCCAAAAACAAAGTATCCAAATTCGACCGCAGTCAGATTTGGATAGGTGATAGGATTATTCCTATCGGCGCAACTTATGGTGGGATCCAGTTAAATTAGCATTCGGATTTTAATTTCGCTTCTTAATCTAACACGCCATAGTCCTCGTTTGTAACGAGGATTTTCGAGAAGTGCATTTATAATGCACCTGGAAAAGGTAATTTATAAAGCGATAAAATCGCTTTTCTCATACATCCCGATTGCAAATCGGGACGATGTTATTCTAATAAACCTCGTAGGCTTTAAAACGGCGTAGCCCTCAATGAGGCCTTCGGAAATAAATAGTAAGAAACGGATTAAACCTGCGAGGTTTGTAGCCCGTTTATTTTACAGTAACCCTAATCCCTGCCGAATGCGTGGTAAATTCGGGTGCATACATGCTCTGTAAACTCGTAATCCCATTCGAGAAGTTTCCGGCATGGGTAACCCGTAACGGATATTCGAATACGTAAGTTCCCTTTGGCATATAGCTGATAAAGAAATTTGTTGAAACATCTTTGGTGCTTTCGTAATAACCCAAACCATCCTGATATTTATATTGCGAGATCACATTTACAGGTTCGAAACCCGATGAACGCATATCTTTTAAATGCAGGTATTCCATATCCCTGTCGCAATAAATTTCGATACGCACTTTCAATAAATCGCCCGGTGTTAAAACATTGGTTGCTGTTAGCGGCGTTAACTCATTTCCTTTATTGGTTGCGCTTTGTAGAAACAACTGCTTTTTAATCCTGATACCGGTATTGGCGGATGTTATTTTATCCAGCTGCTCAAAATATTGCCAGTATAATGCGCCCCAGGCAATATTTTGGTTATTGTTTTTCACCACTACCTTTCCCATTTCAGGTTTTACTGCTGTGCCAGGGATGGTTGTTTTTTGATAGCCAGTTCCGGCTTCTTTTGTTGCGCCCGGTTGCTGTAAATCTTCGAGTTTCTGGGCACCAATGGTAATTTCTGGTGCTTTACTTTCACTCAACAGATCAGTGCCTCTCATTAATAAAGCATAACAGGCGGCCGCAGTAGCTTTGGTTGTTTTCCAATCGTTGGTCTGTTTGTTTTTGAGCAGCCAGATTTTCATTTCCTCTACCGCTCTAATATCCTTTGCTACTTCGTCATAAGCCTCGATCAATAAAGATTGCGTTTCTACCGGACTTTGGTACCACCACCAACCAGCTTTATTGGTGGCCCAGTACATGCCCATTTCATCATTTTGCTGTGCGGTTTGGTTCAATAGGGTGATGATTTTTTTCGCTTCTCCATTATTTCCGTTCCTGTTAAGTACCAAAGCTGTTTGCGCCAACTGATAGGTATCGAAGGTTTTCCAGTTGGCCATTAACTTTTTGAGGTAAAATTCTTTGGTCTTTACAAAATCAGGGCTGCTATTTTTCTGATCGGTATAACTTCTGGCAAAGAGGTAATGTAGGGGCAAATAGGCAAAACGTTTACCTTTCACCTCATCCTTATAATCTTTAACCAAGGCCGCATCCAAATAAACAATGGCTTTATTGAGCATCGTATTAAAACCTGGATAGGCTTTTTCATCAATCAGTTTCAGCTTTTTTAACTGCCCCATGCCCAAAACAATATGCTGGGTAATGTAACGGTCTTCCTGCATGCCACTAAACCACGGAAAAGCGCCATTATTATACTGCATTTTCTGTAATTTTTCAAAATTGCTTTTCAGCTCGTAGATCATTTTGTTTAGATCGAAAAGCACAGCTAAACGTTTTTTACGTTCAGTTTCGTTATCAGCATTACGCACCCAGGGGGTTTCTTCGAGTAAAATTGATTTTAACTCCTGGTTTTTCTCCAGGTTCGACAATAATGCTTCCCCGTTATTGGTATTTTTCCACTGCTCGAAAACAGTTTTGATTTTTGGCGATGAATTAATAATCCCTGTTGCAAAACTATTGGCATAAAAACGGCTGAAAGTTTGCTCGGCACACTCGTAAGGATATTCCATTAAATAAGGTAATGCCTGTACGGCATACCAAACAGGGTTTGAAGTAAACTCGAAGGTTAAACTTTGGTTACGTAAGGTTTTGGAGTCGCCGGATTTTTCGAGCTTTTCGAAATTGAATGTTTTGGTACTGTTACCGCGCACATTTACCGGCATAGTTTCGGTTACCAAGATGGCATTTGGCAAAACCGGTATGGTATTTTCTTCTCCGTCAGAATAACTGGCCGATTGCGCCACCAACCTGTAGGTAATGGCACCAATACCTGAAGGAATAACCAATGACCATTTTAAAGATTGGTTGCCATTATTGGCCAATTGAAATTTTTGAGATGCTGTTACATTTTTGGCAAAAACCGAAATCTCTTTACCCGTAAGTGCGTCCTTCAGCATTAAAACTGCATCTCCACCAACTTGTTTTCCCGATAGGTTGTTCAATTTGGCACTGAACGAAATGGTATCGCCTTCGCGGAAAAAACGCGGGGCATTGGCAGAGATCGAAAGCTGTTTTTGGGTAACCAGTTCCTTTGTAATTAAAGCAGTTTTTAAATCTTTGGTATGGGCAAAACCCATCATTTTATAGCGCGTTAAAGATTGCGGTATGGTAAACTCAATAAAAATCTCTCCTGCAGCATTGGTTTGTAACTGCGGATAGAAAAACGCTGTTTCGTTAAAGTTTGTACGGGGAGTTACTGCCGGTTTTACTATCCGTTTGCCATTAACATATTGGGTACCTGTTTTCGCATCGTAACCATTTATGCTTACAAAATCGTATACCTTATTGTCCTCAACTACAACTAATTTATCTTTTAACAATTCGGGCAAAGGCGCACCATCTGCCGTATACCCTACGCCTTTTGTTCTAATTTCTCTTAAAACCACACTTTGCGGCGCCAGTTCCTGCCTTATTTCCATATCAAAAGCCTGAACGCTTCCGGTAGCCACAGTTTTCTTTTGCGAACCATAAGCCACTACCGAAACCTCGTTTAACCCTTTACCATCTTCTTCTAATTTGAAGTTTATCCTTTTTACATCCCTAACTTTGGTAAAAGATCGGTTATAGCCCAAAAATCCGGCACTAATCTCCTCTCCAACCTTTGCATCGATGCTGTAAATCCCATAGCTATCTGCAGTGGCTTTTTTATTTCCCGATTTAACTAATGCCCCAGGTATGCCATAACCATCCTTGTCGGTTACCACTCCATATACTTTACCGCTCAGCTTTAACTTTGCGAGTTTCTCTGTTGCAGCCTTGGCATTTCCCTTGCGCTTTGTGGCCTCTATTTCAGCTAAATATTGATTGTAGCCAGCCTTAAAATCGTAGTGATTAAATCTGAATCCATAGAAATTTATTGATTCATAATCTCTTTTGATTATTTCGTAATAACCCGGATAACTTTTTAAAAACCAGGGCTCATCCCCGGTGGATAAGTTATTAAGGGTGTATTTCCAGTTATAGTTGTAATAATTATATTTTGGTGTTCTGATTTTATCCCAATTCATCCCCCTTAAATCATCGAGCGATGCATCGTATAATGAAGCCACCATTTCGGCCATCTGCTTTTCACCCTTTTTATTGCTGATGCTAAGTTTCCAGTTTTCTTTTTCGCCAGGCTGAAGTTTATCCCTAAAAGTTAAAAATTTAATCTCGATGTCTTCTTCCTTATCTATTATTGCAACCTCGTTCATCGATTGCGAAATTCTTCCATTCTGCACCAGCGTAAACTGTACGGCGAAACCATCTGCCCAGCCTGCCAAAGGCTTAATATTTACAGAAGTTTGCTTTTGCGTAATACTGATCCACTTTTTTTCAGCAACCTGATCTTTGTAATATACCTCGTAATAGGCCTTTGCATTTGGCGCAACACTGGCCAACCTGAAAACGGCGGCTTCTTTTGGCGTAATGGTAGTTTTCTCTGCTACCAACCATTCGCTGCCCAATAAGATTTTTTCTAAGCCACTGCCATATACCCTCACAATTCTTTCTACAGTAACGGTATCCTGATCCTGATTAGTTGCCTTGAACCTGATTTTGTAATAACCTGAAGAAATTTTATTGGTGTTTACGGCAATTTCACCAGTTCCCAGATCGCTATTTAATTGCTGTGCAAAATCAATCTTCACAGCTTTCCAGTTTGCCGGAGTTCCATCTCCATCATAATCTTCGTTCGGGAAATCTTTTAAAAATTCGGCTTTGGTGATATTGTATTTCTCTGTTTTCTTTATATTGGGATTGGTATTTGGATAGATAATCCGCTCAGGACTGGCTAATTTAAACCATTCGGTATTAATTTTTGCTTTTATCGGCTCCCCGTTAATGTTCGTTACCCTGAAGGTAATACTATCGTTTTTTGGGGAAGGAAAAAATTGAGTGGGCGAAAATACATGCAACAGTACATCATTCTTTGCGGCACTTACCACAAATGCTTTCGATTTCGTTTCGCCGTTCACATCCGTAATGTCTACCTGCAACTGGTAAGAATATCCATTTACATTATCATTTTCTACAGTAGCCAGGAAATCGATATTAAAAACTCCACCAGTTTTGGTTTCTGTTGTACCAGATGCAATCTGTTTACTGCGGTCGAACGGCTGGATCATATAATTTGGCCCCAGCATATTGCGGTTAATGGTGTATTTTACCCTGGCACCCGATACGGCATAACCCGCAAAACTGAGCGCCTTCCCTCCAACACTTATGCTATCGCCCAGCTTATATTTTTTGTTTAACTTATCGAATACAATTTCAAATGTTGGCCTTTTGTATTCTTCTACCTGGATATAAGCGCTTCCGTAAGCGGTATTAATGCTCATCTGGCCATTTAATTTGCCGATAGGAATAGTAAAGCTACCCTGAAAAGTACCATATTCGTTGGTAATTTTTGCTGTTTTTTCAATCTCTTTCCAATTTACATCCTTAAAAGTAATATCAACGCTTTTTTCTTTCAGAATATGGTTTTTGTCGTTTTTATATTCAAAATAAATTCCTTTATAATAAACCGTTTGGCCGGGGCGATAAATTGGCCGGTCGGTAAAGATCACCACTTTCTCATTGGTCGACAGATTCCTGTAAATACGATCCTGAATGCCCAATATCACCGAATCGGCTCTATAACTTAATGCCATTCTGTTTACAGAGATATTTAGTGTGCTTTCGGCAAAACCATTTTTATCAGTATATATTGTTCCTTTACCTTTCAGCACATATTTACCATTGGCATATTCGCCTTGTTTTTCTTTTATTACCGCCTTTTCTACCGGCTCTCCTGTTGTGCTGTTTGCAACAAAATATTGATGGTTAAGTATACCCGAAATCCTGTTGGTAACAGCCAGATTGGTAACGTTTATGCAGGCGAAATTATAAGCACTATTTTTATCATCCGGATGGAGTGTGCTTTGGGCAATAATAACGTAACGGCCTATTTCAAGGCTTTCAATTTTATCCATCAAAGTATGTTCCTGATAATCGTTGCTATCCGGCAAAATTACAGCCCATTGTTTAACGGCTTTATTCTCTGCCAAAAATTTGTTATATGTTTCTTTATTGGTGTTTAAATCATCCTGTTCGAAATATCGCTTAGGCTTATAGAGTTTTAGGTAAACCGTATCTACATTTCTGTACCTGAAATATAGCTGTGCCGGCTTTCCAGGCTGGATAAATTCATTTACACTAAAGTTTATGGTTTTTTGACTAATATCGGCAATCAGTTTTTCCGAATTTTTGGCACCTATACTATTCGGATATGCTTTAATGGCCCGGTTTGCAATTTCTATCAATTCTTTAAGGTCTACTTTTTTATCAGGTCCAACAGCATATCGGCCCTCATATTTTTTAGATGCAAGCTGAAAAAGTACATCTGCGTAGATCTCGGATCTTTCGGCATATCCGGCCAGTTTCTGTAACGATTGATAGTACAATTCGTTTTTATCCGCCCTGGTGCTCCTTAAATAAACATAATTTAATCTTTTTAAATCTGCATCTGCCACAGCTCCAATATTTTGCGTGTTTGCATGCATTTTGATCAATACCTGATAAATGCCCAGCGCTTTCGCATTGAAAGAAGTACTATCTTTTTGTGGGATATTTATTGCCAGAAAGGAGTTATGATCGCCAAACCATTTTGCATCATTGAAATCTATTGCTTCGTCGGTTTTATCAATATCGTATCGCGTATTGCTGAAAACAGTTAGCGCACGGTGGGCCAAAACATCATAAAGTTTTGGCCTCAGGTACCGGTTGTAATTGTCGCCGGTCATCATTTCGCTCAAACTGTCTATTTTGGTTTTCTGCAACAATTCTATTTCCTGCAGCGAGGCCAAGTAATACTTCATACTTTCTTCAGTGAGTTTATTCATCGACCACGTTTTAATATCATCGCCCAAATCAGACTTAACATTGGTACGGTTTAAGGAATTATAATAATGCTGTTCATAATAACTCCAATAGCTTTCGGCCAATAAAGATTGTAGAATACTTTTAGCAGGTTGTTTCGCAACTTTTATATCTTCTTTTAACTGTTTGATCATTTTCAAAAAAGCATCTTCTTCCAAATACCCCACAAACAACATGCGGTACATCACGCTTTTAATCAGAGTAGGCGTATTTCCATCAAGCCGTGCCTGGGTATTCACCTTTTCAACAAGAGCAAGGCCATCTTTTGGCTTTGCAGCACTGGCCAGCGAATCTATTTTTTTAAAGCTACTTTTATAAAAAACAGCCTTATTTTGGGCAGATGCTTCGAATGAAAGCGTAAAAAAAATGAGGAATGTGATGATAGATTGTAGAGCGTTTTTCATGGTTCGGTCTTTAAATAGAAGATGGAATGCACAAAGAAATTCCATAATGATTTAAATATTATCTGATGATTACCCTAAGGTACAGATTAACAGCTAAAAATAATCTTACAACATTTAAACATTAACCTCTTTTAACATAAGTTGCTTAGCGTTATCTTTGCCCCATGTCAACACAATTAAAAAATCTATCTGATTTCTCGCATACCACCGTTCCAAGTGGTGCAAACTATAAATTCGGGATCATTGTTGCCGAGTGGAATGCCGAAATTACCGGTGCTTTGTACAACGGTGCACTAAAAACGCTTTTGGCAAATGGTGTTGCCGAAGAAAATATCATTTCTTTACCGGTACCCGGAAGTTTTGAGTTAACCGGTGGTGCAGAAATCCTGTTGAGCAAAAGAAGCGATATTGATGCGGTAATCTGTTTAGGCTGTGTAATACAGGGCGATACCAAACATTTCGATTTTATCTGTGATGCAGTAGCCCAGGGTGTAACCAATGTTGGCATAAAATATAGCAAACCGGTTATTTTTGGGGTGTTAACCACTAATAACCTGGAGCAGGCACAAGACCGTGCAGGTGGCAAACATGGCAATAAAGGCGACGAAGCTGCGATTACCGCGATTAAAATGGCCGATTTTTCTGCACAGATTTAAACTTGTATTTTAATAATTATTTGTAACTTAGAAGTTTAAAATTTATCAAAAATTACGGATGAAAAAAGTAGCCATCTTACTATTGGCGGTGTTCTGCACCATTACCATTTTAGAATCTTGTTCTTCTAAACTTTGTCCTGCCTACGGATCATATCCAGAAGGAAAACGCAGAAGAAACTAAGCTTCCACATCTACTATCTTCATATTCAGGTCATTTGCAGAACTTTATTCAACTGCAGGTGTTAATCCTGTAAACAATAATATAATATCATGACTTGGGTTAACTTAACTTCAGTAGAACAGCTTGATGAGATAAAAAACGCAAGTGGTTTTAGTCTTATTTTTAAGCACAGCACGCGTTGTTCCATCAGCTTAATGGCGAAAAAGAATTTCGAATTCGATTGGGATGTGATTCCGGCAGATACAGAATTGTACTTTTTAGACCTGATCAGCTACCGCGACATCTCGAACAAAATTGCCGAAATATTCCAGGTAGCACACCAATCGCCACAGATTTTATTGATCAAAAACGGCGATTGCGTATTGGAGGCATCACACAGCGATATTTCTGCCGAAGAGGTTGCTGAAGTGATTGCAGCATAATTGTAAAAAGAATTTTAAGCAAAAGGGTATTCGAGCAATTGGATACCCTTTTTTTGGGGATAAAATGTATTCCTTTTTCAGAAAAGCAATATCTTGTTTTTCATCGGTTACGGTAGTCCTGCTGTACACTATAGTTCCGATTGAAAAAATCGGAAGCTGCCATTCCCATCAGGTTTATATCTTTCAGGCCAGTGCACAGAAAACCACCAAACGTTCCTACGGAACGAAGAAGCCTCTTAGCATATTGTTACCTATCAATCGTTCCTCTGGAACGTAGAACTCATCCTCATGAGAGGAACAATGACATTTATAACATTTCGATCTGTATGGACATCAGAAACACATCCATCGTCCCAGCGGGACGACTCATGGGTAGACTCAGATAATTTATTATTTGTGTCGTTCCGCAGGAAGGTTTCGTATATTGAGATTTATGGTTTCGGTCTGTGAGGACACAGACCGAGGATCGGATCAACAAAAAAGGTCCTGATTTTCATCAGAACCTTTAGTACATTTATTACGGTTACAGCTTACGCCACAACAGCATTTTCTATTTTCAATACCTTCGAAGTTTTATTTCTGGTTGCTTTACAAAGTTCGGCATCCTGGGCAAGCGATTTTCCGTAAGTAGGGATCATCTCTTTAATTTTGGCCTGCCATTCGTCGGTCGCTAAATCTTCTGCAAAACAACGGTTCAACAGATCGAGCATAATGGATACCGCTGTTGAAGCGCCTGGAGAAGCGCCTAATAATGCTGCAATTGAACCATCTGCTGCACTAACCACTTCGGTACCGAATTCTAAAATTCCGCCCTGTTTTTCATCTTTTTTAATTACCTGAACACGCTGTCCGGCATATTCTAATTCCCAATCCTTAAGTTCTGCAGTTGGCAAATATTCTTTCAATGCCTCTAACCTATCTTCTGGCGATTGCCTCACCTGTTCGATTAAATATTTCGTTAAATCGAGGTTATGGAGTCCGGCAGAAATCATCGGACGGATATTATTGAATTTAATTGATTTTGGTAAATCCAAAAATGAACCATTTTTAAGGAATTTGGTCGAAAAACCAGCATAAGGACCGAATAACAAAGCCTGTTTGCCGTTAATCATCCTGGTATCCAAATGTGGCACCGACATTGGTGGCGCACCTACCGCTGCTTTTCCATATACCTTTGCGTGGTGTTTTTTAATAATTTCCTCGTTGGTACATTTTAACCATTGTCCGCTTACCGGGAAACCACCAAAACCTTTTCCTTCAGGGATATCCGATTTTTCCAACAATGGTAATGAACCGCCACCCGCACCGATAAATACAAATTTAGCTACGCGTTTGCGTTTATCGCCACTTTCAAGATCTTTAACCTTTACAATCCAGTTGCCATCCTTATTCTTTTTCAGATCGCGGATTTCGTGGTTAAAGTACATGCTAACATTGCTCTGCTCCTTTAAGTTGTTAAACATATCGCGGGTTAAGGTACCGAAGTTAACATCGGTTCCCAGATCCATTTTTGTTGCGGCAACTTTTTCGTTTTTCTTACGACCATCCATAATCAGTGGCGCCCAGGTTTTTACCTGCTCAGCATCTTCGCTATACTGCATATCGCTAAACAGATCGCACTGCGTTAATGCATCGTAACGTTTTTTAAGATAATCGACATTCTTTTTGCCCCATACAAAGCTCATGTGGGGAATATTGCGGATAAAATTGCAAGGATCAGAAACCAGTCCTTTATTTACCAAGTAAGACCAAAACTGCTTAGATACCTCAAAATGTTCTGCAATCTGAACCGCCTTTTTGATTTCAACCGTACCGTCCTTCTTCTCGGGGGTATAGTTTAATTCGCAGAAAGCAGAGTGTCCCGTTCCGGCATTATTCCAGGCATCAGAACTTTCTGCTGCCGCAATATCCAAACGTTCGTAAATTTCTATACTTAAATTGGGCTCTAATTGTTTTAATAAAACACCAAGGGTTGCACTCATGATGCCGGCCCCTATTAAAATTACATCAGCGTCAGTTTTACCAACTGTCTTTTTCTTTTTTGTCATCTTACTTTAAAGGATTTACAAATTTAGGATGATTTTAAACATCCCACGAATTTTAAAGCACTAATTCTTAAAAAAATTGCCTAAAAATTAGAAATATCCCCTTTTCTGATAGGCATTTATCAAAGTTTAGTCCAAAGTTTAAAAGCTCAATCCTTAAATTCAAAAAAGACATTAAAACAACATTAGAAGCGCATTATCAATCTTCCAAAATCCCTCTCGATTACATGATAAATTTTATCATTCTACAGCAAAACCGGTGCGATTTTTAAGAAATTATCAACAAAACATAAAATCCAAACCGAAAAGTCATCCAAATGCCAATAAAAACTTAATTTCTATCTTTTTTCACGACCAAAAACTTAGTTTTATACATCTATTTATAAAGCCGGTTACCTCATGAAAAAATTATTGCTGTTCTGTATTGTACTGTTTTTTATATCATGCTCTAAAGAGAAAACCGATCAGCTCTTGCTCGAACTCGACAAAAAGAAGCTTGCAGAGAACATCAATTACGATAAAATCACCTTTTATAAATTTGCTAAAATAGCCGTACGCTCTACCGCGGTACAGGATACCACCAAGGCCGAATACCAGAAGTTTGGTAAACAGGCCCGGAATTTGGTAAAAACCTTAAATAGTATTAATGGCCGTGGTAATGAAAATATCTCTGTGATTGATGCCCTCAGGATATATAAAGAATACCGCTCGGTTAAACAATTTGTAAAAGAAACGGACGAAGATGCTTTTCCGCTGTTAACCTCCGGTTTTATTGCCATGCATACGGGGTCAAAAACACCAGATCCTTTTTTCAAAGATCCGGATAAAGCTTATTATCAAAATATAGAACATGCCATTTTAAGCATGGCCGTACTGGCCACCAGAGATTTGGGACAGCCTTTTGCATTGTACGAATGCTCCAAAACCCAGCCCGAACTGCTTGATGACTGCGAAATCAAAACCCTGCTCGAATTTGTCCGTGGTTTTCTGTTCTTTAGCAACAGCCTGTTCTATCTCTCGGAAGACGGCCTTTCGAGGAACATTAAATGGCTGGATAAGAACAAAAAAATTCC
>NZ_DJDT01000165.1 GCF_002432345.1 Pedobacter sp. UBA5917 | reverse complement strand
CCCCCCCAGCCGGTACCTCGGGTGTAATTTATGGCGTAAGTGGCGGTTTAACCTACGATAAACAATCGAGGGTAAATACTTTTGCACATGTAACCTATTCTGCCGAAAAAAAACATACCGGCGTACTCCTTTGTATTAACGGTACGGGGAGTATGTACCGCTGGGCCAAACATAATTTTGCACCAAAAGCTACCTACGCAGAACTGAATAACCTGGCCGCCGAAGCGCCAATAGGAAGCAACGGATTAAAAGTGCTGCCTTTTGGTAACGGTGCCGAACGGATGTTGAACAATAAATATACCGGGGCCCAGTTATTGGGAATAGATTTAAACACACACAATCAATCAACCATTTTTAGGGCCATACAGGAAGGAATTGCCTTTGCTTTTCGCTACGGGCTGGATATTATGCGCCAAAATGGTATGCAACCCAAGGTAATCCGCGCCGGATTGGCAAACCTGTTTTTAAGCGAAGTTTTTGCGCAAACTTTTGTGGATGTAACCGGTGTCCCTGTCGAATTGTATGAAAACGACGGAAGTGTTGGCGCTGCTTTGGGCGCTGGTATCGGAGCAGGTATTTTTAAGAGTGCCGAAGAAGCATTTAACAAACATGAAGTGATTAAAACCTTACAGCCGCAAAATTCGGAAGCATACGAGCCGATTTACCAGGATTGGAAAGAAATATTGGAAAAAGAATTAGCAAAATAAAGGTTCATGGCTCATGGTCTATTGGCTCATAGATAAGTTTGCTATAAACTATCAACCAACAAACCATCAACTAAATACCATGAAGTAACAAACCATAGGCCATGAGCCATCAACCAAAAGACCAAAAATAAAAACACATGACAAAAGTAGTAACAGGAGCAAAAGAATTTTTTAAAGGCATTGATCAGATCCAGTTTGAAGGCTTAACCAGCGACAATCCATTAGCCTTTAGGTGGTACGATGCCAATAGAGTAGTGGCCGGCAAAACCATGAACGAGCATTTTAAATTTGCCTGTGCCTATTGGCACTCATTTAATGGCAATGGTTCCGATCCTTTTGGTGGTGCAACACATGTTTTTCCATGGGATGAAAAAAAAGATGCCGTAGAAAGGGCAAAAGATAAAATGGATGCCGCTTTTGAGTTTATTACCAAAGTGCAGATCCCTTATTACTGTTTCCACGATGTAGATGTAGTAGATTATACCGACGATGTTGCCGAAAATGAACGGAGGCTACAGACCCTGGTTGAATATGCAAAACAAAAACAGGCCGAAAGCGGTGTTAAACTACTTTGGGGAACGGCGAACCTGTTCAGCCATAAACGTTACATGAACGGCGCCTCTACCAACCCCGATTTTCATGTTTTGGCACATGGAGCGGCACAGGTTAAAGCTGCTTTGGATGCTACAATTGCCCTGGGTGGCGAGAATTATGTTTTCTGGGGTGGACGTGAAGGCTATATGAGCCTTTTAAACACCAATATGAAACGCGAGCAGGAGCATTTGGCCAGATTTTTACATACTGCCAAAGATTATGCACGTAAACAGGGCTTTAAAGGCACTTTCTTTATCGAACCTAAACCATGTGAGCCTTCAAAACACCAGTACGATTATGATGCAGCAACGGTTAAAGGCTTTTTACAGCAGTACGATCTTTTGGCCGATTTTAAATTAAATTTAGAGGTTAACCATGCTACCCTCGCCGGTCATACATTCCAGCACGAATTACAGGTTGCTGTTGATAATGGTTTGTTGGGGTCTATTGATGCCAACCGCGGCGATTACCAGAACGGCTGGGATACCGACCAGTTCCCGAATGATATTAATGAACTGACCGAAACCATGTTGATCATCTTGGAAGGTGGCGGTTTTCAGGGCGGAGGCGTAAACTTTGATGCTAAAATCCGCCGTAACTCAACCGATCCTAAAGATTTGTTTTATGCACATGTAGGTGGTATGGATATTTTTGCAAGGGCTTTGGTTACTGCTGATGCCATCCTTCAAAAATCTGATTACAAAAAAATAAGGACCGATCGTTACGCGTCTTTTGATAGTGGTAAAGGTGCAGAATTTGAGCAGGGTAAATTAAGCCTGGAAGACCTCAGAAATTTTGCGGCAGAAAATGGCGAACCGGAAGTGCGCAGTGGAAAACAGGAATACCTGGAAAACCTGATCAACAGGTATATTTAATCTCAAACGCTGTGGTCCGTGTCTTCACGGACCACTTGCTTAATAAAACCCATCATCTCGACTGAAGCATAGCGAAATGGAGAGATCTATAGGTGATAGTCCGTGGTACGTGTCTCCCTGCGCCGTGGTACGTGTCCTCACGTACCACAAGCTAAAAAAATCAATTTCCATACTTAATTTTGATCGTTCGTGATTTATAAACGTTATTAAGACGTTTTTTAATTGAAAAAAAAGCAGGTATTATTTCATGATTTTATTACATTTAACTTTCTAAACCAAATAACCGCTATTAATTAATGAAACAAAATTTATTGGACTCGAAGGATTACATTGTATTTGCAATCTACTTCGTTATTGTGGCTGCTTACGGTCTGTACATCTACAACAAGAAAAAATCCGCATCAACAGGCTCAAAAGACTATTTTTTGGCAGAAGGATCGCTTACCTGGTGGGCAATCGGTGCATCTTTAATTGCCTCAAATATTTCGGCCGAGCAATTTATCGGTATGAGCGGATCGGGCTTTAAGATGGGGTTGGCAATTGCAACTTACGAGTGGATGGCGGCCCTTACCCTGGTAATTGTTGCGGTTTTCTTTATTCCGGTTTACCTGAAAAACAAGATTGCCACAATGCCACAATTCCTGCACCAACGTTATAACGGTACAGTAGCCATGATTATGGCGGTGTTCTGGTTATTGTTATATGTAGTGGTAAACTTAACTTCGATCCTTTATTTAGGCGCCTTGGCGGTAAGCAGTATCTCTGGTTTCGACCTAACTTTCTGTATGTATGCCATTGCCATTTTTGCTATTGTGATTACGCTTGGCGGGATGAAAGTAATCGGTTATACCGATGTAATCCAGGTGTTTTTCCTGATCTTGGGCGGATTAGCCACAACTTATTTAGCTTTAAACCTGGTTTCTACACATTATGGAACATCAGGTATTTTTGAAGGCTATAGTTTAATGACCACTAAAGCCTCGGAGCATTTCCACATGATTTTAAAACCTGATAACGAAAATTATATTGATTTACCAGGCTTGAGCGTACTTGTAGGTGGTATGTGGATTGTGAACCTGAACTATTGGGGCTGTAACCAGTACATTACCCAACGTGCTTTGGGGGCTGATTTAAAAACAGCACGTGGAGGTATTTTATTCGCGGCATTCTTAAAATTATTGATGCCGATTATCGTGGTATTACCAGGTATTGCGGCTTATGTATTGTATAAAGATGGGGCTTTCCAGTCGGAAATGCTACAGGATGGTTCGGTTAACCCCGACCGTGCATATCCGGTATTGTTGAATCTGTTACCTGCCGGATTAAAAGGTTTATCATTTGCTGCATTAACGGCTGCGGTAGTAG
>NZ_DJDT01000152.1 GCF_002432345.1 Pedobacter sp. UBA5917 | reverse complement strand
TCGTTTCCAAACGAGTGCATAAGTAGCTAAACGATTCTATCGTTTGTAAACGATAAATTATTCAACGCTCGTTAGAAACGAGCGCTGGCTCGTGAGGAAGATGCTGAAATAAATTCAGCATGACGATATTAATAAAAAAACTTCGCAGGTTTGAATTACCTGAATCTTCGACTCAGGACTAAAGACTCCAGACTTAGGACTAATTACCTTCCCATCCAACCGCCATCAACGGTTAAAATTGTTCCGTGTACATAATCACTGGCCGGTGAGGCCAAAAATAAGGTTGGTCCTTTAAAATCTTCTGGGGTTCCCCATCTTCCGGCAGGGATACGCGATAAAATTGAAGTGCTTCTATCCTGATCTTCGCGTAAAGCAGTGGTATTATCGGTTGCGATATAACCCGGTGCAATGGCATTTACATTTACTCCTTTTGAGGCCCATTCGTTAGCAAAAGCTTTGGTTAAAGAAGCAATTGCACCTTTACTTGCCGCATAACCTGGTACCGTAATACCACCCTGAAACGATAATAAAGATGCGGTAAAAATTACTTTTCCGCTACCACGTGCTACCATATCCCTACCTACTTCCCTTGTTAAAATAAAAGGTGCTGTCTGGTTTACGGCAATTACTTCATCCCAATACTCATCAGGGTGTTCGGCAATCGGTTTACGTAAGATGGTACCGGCATTATTTACTAAAATATCGATAACCGGATGATCGGCTTTTACCTGCGCAGCAAAGGCTAGGGTATTTTCGCGTTTGCCAAAATCGCACTGGTAGGCATAAAATTTTCTGCCCAATGCGGTTACTTCTTTTTCTACACTGCTTCCCTCCAGTTCCAAACTGGCAGAAACACCGATAATATCGGCTCCGGCTTCGGCCAAAGCCAGGGCCATGGCTTTACCAATACCTCTTTTACAACCGGTAACCAAGGCAGTTTTACCTGCTAAATTAAATATGTTCGACATGATATTTTCTTAATTCTGTTGAGGATTACGGTTTATTTCAATTCAGTAATGGCACAGTGATCCATATCGCCATAATCAAGATTTTCGCCGGCCATACCCCAAATAAAGGTATAATTGCTGGTACCGGCACCGGAGTGGATAGACCAGTTTGGTGAAATTACCGCCTGATCGCCCTGCATCCATATATGGCGGGTTTCCTGCGGCTGCCCCATAAAGTGGCAAACACTCTGCCCCTGCGGAACTTCGAAGTAAAAATAAGCTTCCATCCTTCTATCGTGCGTATGCGCTGGCATGGTGTTCCAAACACTTCCCGATTTTAGTTCGGTCATTCCCATCTGCAACTGGCAGGTTGGCAATACACTGTTTACCAACAATTTGTTGATTACCCTGTGGTTAGCCGTTTCTGGCGTACCCAATTCTACAATTTCTGCTTCGGCCTTGCTTACTTTTTTATTTGGATAAGTTTGGTGTGCAGGAGCCGAATTGATGTATAATTTAGCGGCTTCGCCTGGAGTAGCCGATTCAAAGAAAACTTCTTTTGTACCTTTTCCAATGTATAAGGCTTCTTTATAATCCAATTCGTACTTTTCACCGTCGGCTGTTACAATTGCTTTGCCACCAACATTAATGATACCCAGTTCCCTGCGCTCTAAAAAGTAGGTTGCTTTTAAATCATCCGGGTTTGGTAAAGCAATTTTCTGATCAACAGGCATAGCCCCGCCAACAATGTATCTATCAAAATGTGATAAGGTTAAGTTTACCTGGTTTGCCTCAAATACGTTTTCGATGAGGAAGTTTTCCCGCAGAGCGGCGGTATCCATTTGTTTAACTTCCTTTGGACTTTGGGCGTAACGGCTTTCGAATTTATTCATTGGTTAAAAAAATTGAGTTTTGGGACCAGATCTGGCTCATATTCCAGATCCTATCCGCAAATATATTTATACGATATTTATTATTGGTATTAATACTCAACTTTATAATCCTTTTTTATACTTTCTCCGCCCCAGGCCTTTAAACTGGTCCATGGTGCAGGTGCATCTGTCCAGAATTTATGATCTGCAGGTAAGCCTAGGGTTAAAAAACCTAATGTTGCCATGTATAAACTCCCGGTTGAGGTATAGGTATCGGCCACTTCCGGCTGATGGCCGTTAAAGCCCAGCACCAGCCATCCCTGTCCATCAAAATTCTGCTTGCCATCGTACAGGTTGTGCATCACTTTTGTTAAAGCGCAGCGTACCTGTGCAGGCTTAACATATTCGGGCAGTTTTTCCATTAAAGCCGTTTGTGCCAAAGCCTGAAATGCCGCTGTACGGTAGGTAATCGACCGACCGTAAGCCGGATAAGTACCTTCAGGAGAAATAATTCTTTCCAGGTATTCCGAATAGCGCACCATTCTTTTCAATGCCAGGTCGTAATCGGCCTGCTGCGCTTTTTTCTTGTCAACCAACACTTTCAACAAATCAACCAACATGGGGTGGATAACATAAGAATTGTAATAATCCATACTAAATTTTTCGCCATCACTGTACCAGCTGTCGCCTACATACCATTCTTTCATTTTATTGATCGAAAACTGCACACGGGCAGGATCGTATTGTTCGCCAATGCTCAATAAAAACCCTTCGGTTAAGCCAGAAAACAATAACCAGTTATTATAAGCGCCACTACGTGTACGCAACGATTTAAATTCTTCAATAAACCTTTTTTTCGTTACTTCATCAAGTGGTTCCCAAAGTGCTTTTGGTGCACGGAGAAAAGCATGGGCAACGTAAGCCGCATCAACAATAGGCTGACTTTCGGATCGGTAACTGATGTAATCGGGACTTTCGGGATTAACCGAATTGGCCAGGGCTTTTAAAAGCTCGGCGCGCATGGTTTTCCGGAGTTTGCCTTCAGTAGTATCATCATCAGGCAATGCCAACCATGGGGCCACACCGGCAATGGTACGTCCTAAAGCCTCGAGATAGGTAACTTTTGTAACATTAAGGCCGTAACCAGGTGCTTTTTCTAGCGGCATGTTCTTTTTTAATGTTTCGTTGGCCAGGTTATGGATTACCGGATAGGCAATGCGGTTTAAGGTTTTTACCCAAAAAGCACGGTCTTCGCCGCCTGTGCTGGCTCTCTTTTGTGCATAAGCAAACTGCGAACAGATCATTAATGCAGAAAAAATAAGTTTGTATTTCATTTTCTTTAAATATCTGCGGTAAATTGCAAAAATCAGTTTTTTTTCATTTTTGGAGAGCAGGTTTCTGCATTACTATTCAAGCTTCCTCCCGCTTTCCGTTTTATCCTGATGAAGGATCAGGATGCTCACTTCAATCGGGTCTAGGTGGCAAGGCATATCTTAATATTATAGGTTGGGTGTCTATGCAACAAACCACTGATCATAAACCCGGTAGTAGCGGGCATCCCGATTTTTTCTATCGGGATAAAGCGGATAACGGGGCTGCTGCTCCCTAAGCATTACTGAACCCTCATTTCCATAAAAACCATAATTTTAATATGGTTTTTTGGCCACCTACAATTATTCCCCCTACAAATACCATTTTTTATAACGGGCCAAGGCCTCAAGGTAATAATAATCGGCATAAATTAAAGGTACATCTATTTCGCTGTTTAATGGATAGGCTCCGGTGCTGTGCATCAATAAATAACCTCCGTTTTCGCCCAGTTTTGCATGGTAAGCACTGCTGGAAAGGGAGTAGATCATGGTTTCGGCAGCAGATTTAAATTCTGTTTTTTCATTTCCCGTAGCATATTGGGCAAGTTCTAACAACGCCGAAGCCATTAATGCACCGGCAGAAGCATCGCGTTTGGCAAAAGGAATACCCTGTGCATCAAAATCCCAGAAAGGAATTTTATCGGCTGGCAAATTGGGATGGTTTAAAATAAAATGGGCAATGCCCTTAGCCTGTTTTAAATAGGTTTGATCTTTGGTAAAACGGTACATCATAGTGTAACCGTACAAAGCCCAACCCTGTCCGCGCGACCATGCCGAGCAGTTTGCAGCCCCCTGCCAGGTTGCTTTTTTAATCACTTCGCCGGTCTGAGGGTTATAATCTACCACATGGAAAGAGCTAAAATCCGGGCGAAAATGGTTTTTTAAAGCTGTATTGGCGTGGATTACCGAAATTTCCTTAAACTTTTTATCGCCACCGTTATCACTGGTCCAGTTTAACATTTCGAGGTTCATCATGTTATCGATAATTACCGGACACTCCCAGTATTTACTTTTGTTCCACGATTGGATTGATTTTAACTACGGTATGTTTGTTTGTTACTTCC
>NZ_DJDT01000176.1 GCF_002432345.1 Pedobacter sp. UBA5917 | reverse complement strand
TCGGCTGAAAAAGCCTTCTCGCCATGACGATATCTTGAGGATGGACAATCTTCGGACATCAGACCTCCGACTTCGGACTTATTCCATTTCCCATCTTACATCATCCCTCTATTTCACAAGTCTTTCCCTGATCCTGTCAATATATTTCTGGCGGTAAAAATTATCTTTCATTGAAGGTAAAAGTGCTTCCGAATTTTCAGGATCCTGATCGAACTGAATCTTCAAATCTTCTAATTCACTTTTTAAATCTTTTTCTATGGTTTCAACATCACGTTTTACCTGTTCGAGTTTTTCTGTATCCGGTTCAAATTCAAGATCCATCAAAGCTTCGTTAATGTCCATCATTTCCATCAGGAAAATTTGGGGCAACTGATATCCTTCATCCGTTTCTACAATGCCTTTTAATTCCAGTACATATTTTAAGCGTTTATTGGCGTTGCTTAGTGTTTGGTAAGCCTTGTTGTTCAATGTCGACAGATCGAGCACTTCCTGCTGCTTCTCTTCGCTTTCGTTGGCATAAAAATCGGGATGGAACTGTTTGCTTAAAGCATAAAACTTTGCTTTTACCGCATTTTGATCGGGGTTGAACTGTATAGGAAGATCGTAAAATTCGAAATAGTTGGGCTGTTGGATTGCTTCGCTCATGGTGATATTAAATTAAAAAAGCCGCAGATGTTCAGATTGAATGTTCAAATCTGCGCATCTGCGGCAATTATATCAATTTGGTTTTACTTACCGAAAGATTTTAAAATATCATTACCAAAAGCAAACACCATTAAACAGATCAGGATTACGAAACCAACAATCTGCGCACGCTCAAGCACTTTTTCGCTTACCGGCTTACGCTGTACCATTTCGATCAAAAGAAACACCACATGGCCCCCATCTAAGCCCGGGATAGGCAATAAATTCATAAATGCCAGTGCCATTGAGATCAATCCGGTTAAAGTCCAGAATTTAACCCAGTCGAAAGTACTGCCGTAAACTTTTGCGATGCCGATCGGGCTGCTGATGTTACGTGCACTCAACTTACCGGTAATCATTTTACCGATACCTTTGGCATTATCAACAAAAGTACTCCAGGCCATGTTTGCACCTACCGGTAATGATTCGATAAAGCCAAAATCAACATGCGCCGTTTCAGGACTGCTTAAATTAGGGATAATACCAATTGTTCCTTCCTTGCTCACCTTAAGGTCAAAAATAATTTCCTGTCCTTTACGCAACGCCTTTATTGTAACCGGTTTTAATTTATTTTGGGAAACCTCTTCTTTAAATTGGTCGAAGAAAGTAATCGTTTTGCCGTTAACAGATAAAATACTATCACCAGGTTTAATGCCTGCAGCATAAGCAGGATAAACCGGTTTTTCGAATTTGCGTTTAAACAGCTTATCAAAAAACGAAGGCTGATCAGCCTTTTCATCAGGTGCACTTACTTTATCAACACTTTGCATCCTATAACGTGGAGAGATAAAGTTCTCTTTGTCGTTTTTCGAAATTTTATTCAAAATGGTGTCAGGAACAGAGATATAAAGGGTTTTGCTACCTCTTAAAATCGTTAACTGTGCGCCATCGAACAAAACCTTGCTCGAGATCGCATCTTCAAACTTGATCAGTTTATTGCCATTAATAGCTAAAATCTTATCGCCGTTCTGCAGTCCGATTTCCTTACCAATGCTACCAACAGAAATACCATCGTTTAATTTACCGTTAACAGTATAGTTCTGACCAACGTTGAAGGTTAACATCCAGAAGATAAAAATACCTACGATAACATTAACGATAATTCCGCCCAACATTACGATTAAACGTTGCCAGGCCGGTTTAGAGCGGAATTCCCATGGCTGCGCCGGCAGTGCCATCTGCTCGGTATCCATACTCTCGTCAATCATACCGGCAATTTTAACATAACCGCCCAGTGGCAACCATCCTACTCCATATTCAACATCGCCTTTTTTGAAACTGAAGAGTTTAAAACCCCAGGCATCAAAAAACAGATAAAACTTTTCTACTTTAATACCAAATGCCCTGGCTGCCAAGAAATGCCCTAATTCGTGTAATATTACCAATAAAGACAATCCGAGCAGCAGCTGCCCCGCCATAATCAATCCATTCATATTTTCTTATAAAATTTTATGTTAGATGTTAAACTATACTTTTTGTTACTAATTCGCCGGCTAAGATACGGCTATGTTTGTCAGTTTCTAAATAATCGTTCAATTGTGGTTTTTCAATAAAAGCGACCTCTTCCATACACCGTTCAATTACTTCGCTCATCTGCAGGAAACCGATTTTATCGTTCAAAAATGCCTCTACAACCACTTCATTGGCTGCATTTAAAATGCATGGCAAATTGCCACCTTTTCTTAAAGAAGTGAATGCAAGTTCCAGGTTTCTGAAGGTTTCCATATCAGCTTTTAAAAAGCTAAAATTCGGATATTCCAGGAAATTAAAACGTTTAAAATTGTTTTTTAGCCTGTCGGGATAATTTAAAGCATACTGAATGGGTAATTTCATATCCGGAACGCCCATTTGTGCTTTCATAGAGCCATCGGTAAACTGCACAAGCGAATGGATGATAGATTGAGGATGCACGATTACATCTATCTGGTCTACCTCTAGGTTAAACAGCCATTTGGCTTCGATTACCTCTAAACCTTTGTTCATTAAAGAAGCCGAATCGATGGTGATTTTTGCACCCATTACCCAATTAGGGTGTTTTAAAGCCTGTTCTTTGGTTACAGTTGAAAGAAAATCTTTTGTTCTGCCCAAAAATGGTCCGCCTGAAGCCGTAAGATAAATCTTTTCGATCTCGTTCTGCTCCTCGCCTACCAAACACTGGAATATGGCCGAATGCTCTGAATCAACAGGTAAAATCTTTATCTGGTATTCGGCAGCTAATTGGGTTATCAGCTCGCCTGCCACCACCAAAGTTTCTTTATTGGCTAAAGCGATATTTTTACCAGCCTTTATTGCTGCAATAGTTGGCTTTAAGCCCACCGATCCCATTAATGCGGTAAGCACCACATCGCTATCGGCATAAGATGCAACTTCAGCTAAAGCAGCTTCGCCAGCCAAAACCTTTATATCAAGCCCTGATAAAGCATTTTTAACTTCGATGTATTTATTCTCATCGCAGATGACCACAACAGCAGGTTTAAACTCCCTGGCCTGTTGGATCAATAATTCGGAATTCTTTAATGCAGATAATACCGCTACTTTAAAAACCGTAGGATGATCCCTAACAACTTCAAGCGCTTGCGTACCTACACTTCCTGTAGAACCTAGTATGGTTATTCTCTTTACAGATTGCTGTATTGTTATATTGTTCAATTGTTTTTCTTTCTCTCGTATTAAAAATTTAATTGCTTAAAAAGCCTTGATTAAATTTTTAACCTTTCGTTTGTAAATTTTATCAGTTGATGAATTTCTTTTGGTAAGGTTTCCAAAGTTGCAAAAATCTTTGAATACGTTTCCTCATTTATCAACTTTCTAACTTTTGCTTTTTCGTTCCAGTCTAAACATTCCTTAACGGAACCAAAGCTATAATAATAAAACTTGACCTTATCTTTTTTATGATAACGGCCAAAACCTTCAGCGATATTAGCCGAAATGGAATCAACAGCATCAACAAACTGTTGCCCGATTGTGTATTTCGCAAAATTATCCCAATTGGTGACTAAATCCCACACAAAATTGCTAAGATGAAACGATTTTGTATATGCCGTTATCTGATTTAACTGTAAATAATTCTTTTCCATATTGTTATCGAGTCGTTAATCATCAACAACAATTTAGCAATTTTCATTTATACATTATTAAACAATTCGATAAACATAACGCTAGACAACAATATAACCATCTAACAATAAAACAATTTAATGTAACACAGCGCCCGACAACAATTTAACCATTCAACAATCAAGCAATTCCTTAAACTAAACGCTAGGCAACAATATATTTCTCCAACCCATCTGCCAGTTTCCTGTCATTGCTTAACCTTGGCACTTTATTCTGTCCACCCAATTTTCCTTCACTTTTCATATAATTTACAAAGGCATCTTTTTGCAAAGTACGTATTATTAACGGTTGCAGGATGTTTCCCTCAATCAGGTCAAAGTAATAAATATTTTTCTTTTGCAAAGCCTCATCAACCTTTTCACTAAACGCGGCAAGGTTTTTCGGAGCGGATGAAAACTCTACAAACCACTCGTGATAAGGCAGTTGACCCACTTCAGGATTAACCTGTGGCGCTACGGTAAATTCGGTAATTTCTACCTTTTCCTCGTTTGCCACACTTAAAATCGCCTGTTCTACCTCTTCGCCGATCACGTGTTCGCCAAAAGCAGAGATAAAATGTTTGATTCGTCCGGTTACTACAATTTTATAAGGGTTTTTGGATACAAATTTTATGGTATCGCCAATACTGTAACCCCATAAACCTGCGTTGGTATTCAAAATCAGGGCATAATTGGTATCTAATTCTACTTCAGCAAGTGATAAACGTGTTGGATTATCGTTATAATATTCATCCGCCGGAATAAATTCGTAAAATATCCCTGCATCGGCCAATAACAACAGCCCCTTATCCTTTTGCGAATCCTGATAAGCAATAAAGCCTTCAGAAGCGGGATAAGTTTCTATAGCATCGATCTTTTTACCAATACTTTGCTCAATTTTTGCCCTGTAGGGCTCAAAATTCACACCACCGTAAATAAACAGACTAAAATTTCTGAATATTTCGGCAATTTTCTTTCCTCCAGATTTTTCGGAAAGCTTATCGAAATACATCTGCACCCAGGGTGGGATACCAGAGATCAAGGTCATGTTTTCGCTGATGGTTTCATCCACAATGGCATCAACTTTCTGCTCCCAATCTTCGATGATATTGGTTTCGTAAGAGGGCAAACGGTTCTTTTGAAGATAGGCTGGTACGTGATGCGCCACAATGCCCGATAAACGGCCAACATTGATCCCATGTTTTACGCTTAACACCGGACTTCCCTGTAAAAAGATCATTTTCCCATTTACAAAATCAGTCTTTCCAGTTTCGTTTATATAACTTAAAATGGCATTCCGGGCAGCTTTAATATGCTCCGGCATCGACTCTTTAGAGAGCGGAATGTATTTTACCCCCGAAGTAGTACCCGAGGTTTTGGCAAAATAAAGTGGCTTGCCTTTCCAAAGTACATCCGCTTCGCCTGCCACTACACGGTCTACGTAAGGTTTTAAACCTTCATAATCCTGTACCGGAATCCGTTTTTTAAAATCACTATAGTTTTTGATCTCCGCAAAATGATGGTCTTTTCCAAAAGCGGTGTTTTTGGCTTCGTCAATAAGCCTTTTCAGGATGTTATCTTGAGCATTTACGGCATTATGCTTCCATTTGTTGATCTGCCAAACTGCAAATGCTGCAAAAGGTTTACTTAATGCTGCTTTTAGTCCCATTTTAATGATTGAATTACGGAATGATTAAATATTTGAGAAATTTATATTCTTGTTAATGATAGAAATATACAGTTCGCTAATGGAGATTCGAACATACTATAATGCTTAATTTAACAGTTTTTGATAAGTGTCTATAATTGCTACAGAATGTCCATTTTCATCATATTCCACTTCGAACAACACCAAAAAAATTCTTCCATCGGGCATTTCCTTTCTCCAATATTCACCATCTCCTTCAGCTTGATAATAATATGGATTGCCAAGTTCAAACGCTTTCTGCCTGCCTAAATCGGCAAAATTATTCAAATTGCTAAGTATCCGATCTATTAACGCTGCCATACTAAACGATATTATGTAAAATATCAGGATGTTCGTCGCCTTTGTATTCGCCCGAAATTTTACGGTAAGCAACCGTTAAGGCTACGCTTGATAGTGGAACAATGATAAATGAACTTAAAATATTTACAATAAAGGCAATTAAAGGCCATTGCAGATAGTTTAACAACAGGTAAATCAAATATCCACCGCCTAAAACAACCAAAAGCAATAAAATCTTCGTGAAATTACCTTTTGTGGTTGCTAAACTCAATTTTATGGAATCGAATGGGGTTGCGCCTTTATCGATGATAAAAAACGGGAAGAAAGAAATCCTTAACCAGGTGATAAAAATGGCAATAATACCCACTGATATGGCCACATTTTTAACAATCGAAACGTTAATTCCGGTATAAATAAAAGGAAAGGCAACCAAAATCACCACCAGATAAACACCCAGGATACAGCCCACAAAATAAAGGGTAGCTACTAAAAATCTGATGATCTGTAACCTGGTTGGAAGGGTATCCACTATTTTAACATCACTTTCCTCGTCGTCCATCAAATGGAAAATATATTTGAAAAGCGAAAGGTTGATTGTAAAATACAGCAGTACAAAAATAATCACCATGATTACACTCAGTGCCTTGCTTACATCTTTAATAAAAAAGGCCATCAAACTCGATGCACTTGCAGTGATAAACATCAAAAAGCATAACGTAGCAATCGAGAAATAGTGTTTCTTGGTGATGCCCCATGCTTTTTGCATTACATCGTTAACGGCGAACGTACTTTCTTTTAGGTAATTGATCATTGTTGTTTGAATACCACGCGTTTAAATAAATCCTGTATAAATCCTAAACCATAAGCAGTTAATTGGATAAATGAAGATATAATGCTCAAAAATGCAACTTTTAAAGATTTATTTACAGACCATGAATGAAAAAATATCAACATAAAGTAAATCAATAAGAAGAAGTTACAAACATATGCCAATGGAGGATATATAAAGTTACACAAAATGGTGAAACCGAAACCCAATGTGAATAATGCCGGAAAAAAATGCACCGGTTTTAATTCTTTGGGAAAGTGTTTATAAATATTGATCCTGGCCCTGCCAAAAAAATGCAGCTGTTTATAAAACTGGCTAAAGCTCGTTCTACGTTTATGATAAACCTTGGCATCGGGGATTAAACCGATTTTAAAACCATTTTCATGGATACGGATACTGTATTCGATATCTTCACCCAAACGGGTTAAAATAAAACCGCCAACTTTTTCCCAGGCCTGACGGGAAACCCCCATGTTAAAACTCCGTGGGTGAAACTGGCCAACGTGCTTTTTATTACCACGGATACCGCCTGTTGTGAATGGCGATGTCATGGCATAGCTGATGGCCTTTTGCACCGGCGTAAAGCTATCATGTGCCGCATCCGGACCTCCATAGGCATCTAAATGATGTTCGTATAGGTAATTTTTAACAATCTCTAAATAATCGTCCGGAACCAGGATATCGGAATCGAAAATGATAAAATAATCTCCGCTGGCCCTTTCGAAACCAAAATTACGGGCAAAACCCTGTCCGGCATTTTCCTTGAAATAATATTTTATATCAAGTTTGTCTGCATAGCTATCTACAATTGCTTTTGCATCATTTTTCGAACCGTCTTCGATTACCAGAACCTCAAACTGTAAATAAGTCTGTTTGGTTAAAGTGTACAAAAGTTCGTCAATTTCCTGCGGACGGTTGTAAAGGGGGATTATGATGGAGAAAAACATTTTTTTTAAAGGTTAAAGGTAGAAGGTGTAAGGTTTAGGGCTTTGGCGTACAATTACATTACGCCTTAACTTTTGCCTTATACGTTCAAAACATTAATACTTATCTGCTGGGGAATGAGGTTTAGGCGTATAAACCTTATGCCCTAAACCTTTTGCCTTATACCCTTTTTTCGATTAAATACTGGTTTCTTTCTGGTGCGTTACGTGATAAAAGTTCGGCAATAAAGCCTGCCAGAAATAGCTGAGAACCTACTACAATGGCAACCAATGATAAATAAAACAAAGGCTGATCAGTTACATCACGGTAAGCCAGGCCTTGCCATATCAGGTATTTTTTTTCAAATAAGATATAAAGTGCCATAATCATGCCGATAAAGACACTCAACAAGCCTAATGAACCGAAAAAGTGCATTGGCCGCTTACTAAATTTACCAACAAAGAAAATAGAAAGTAGATCTAAAAACCCGTTAATAAACCTGCTGAAACCAAATTTTGTTGTTCCGTATTTACGTGCGCGGTGCTCTACTACCTGCTCAGCTATTTTGCTAAAACCTGCCCATTTGGCAATTACCGGAATATAACGGTGCATTTCGCCGTATACTTCAATAGTTTTAACCACATCGCTACGATAAGCCTTTAATCCGCAGTTAAAATCGTTCAGTTCTATACCGCTCATTTTACGTGTAGCAGCATTGAAGAGTTTGGTTGGAATGGTTTTGGTAATCGGATCGTAACGTTTCTTTTTCCAGCCCGAAATCAGATCGAGTTTCTCTTCTTTAATTCGGCGGTACAATTCTGGTATTTCATCCGGACTATCCTGCAGATCGGCATCCATGGTAATCACCACATCGCCCTGCGTAGCTTCGAAACCTACGTTTAAAGCAGCAGATTTACCGTAATTCCTCCTAAATTTAATGCCTTTAATGGCCGGATTCTGAAGTCTTAGTTCTTCGATCACCTCCCACGATCTGTCGGTACTGCCATCATCAACCAAAATAATTTCATAGCTGAAATTATTGGCGATCATTACTTTATCAATCCATGCCGTTAATTCGGGCAGGGATTCATCTTCATTAAACAAGGGTACTACAACTGATATATCCATTTTTGAGTATCAAGAAACGAGTATCAAGACCACGTCTCGAACTTACTTTTAAATTAAAACGTGCAAATTTCATCAAATTAAATGATAAAACCTGCACGTTCAAAATTTTTGATCTTAATTATAATTTTATGTCTTTAGCTTTTACTTTGATAATTTTTCCCTGATCGGAAAAAACCAAAACACCATCGTTCTTCGTTTTATAATCAACCAGTTTTTTGAAAGTTAATTCCATCCCCTCACTTATTTTTCCGTGCAATAACTGAAGAGTAGTTTGTTTATCGTCCATGTAGTTTAACTTAATTTGTTCCAACTTTCTTTTTCAAATATAGTGATTTCAGAGATCAACGCCTCCAAAATACCGTCATTTCGAAGAGTAATTTATTGCATTAAAGTCAATATTATTAACAGAAATGCTAACTTAAATAACTCATAAAAGTTAACGTCATCTCGAGCGAACTGCAACGAAGTCGAGAGATCTATCTCAAGGCAGATCTCTCCATTCCACTGCGTTTCAGTCGAGATGACGACACTTTTTATTGAATCCCATTAATGTTATATAAATTAAAAACGCGCAAACTTTACCAAATTAAATGATAAAACCTGCACGTTCAAAATTTTATACGAGAAATTAAGCTCTATCTTTTTTTACTACCGCAGCAGTTATTAAACTCACAATCAAACCAAAAATTGTATAGGTAATGGCCGAGCCGAAAGCCAGCATGTAAATCATATATTTACTCATCATATTCACCCCTTTAATTGCCTGTTCGTTATCACCAGCTGCTTTAATCTGTAGATCAAGAACATCCTGAAGTGCTCCTTTATCAATCACGCCATAATAAAGCATCATTAACAAACCGATAAACAAGCCCGCATAAGCTGCAACTTTAAAACCGGCAGAAAATGCCCTTCCATAAGTAATAAAACCACCCAATTCATTTTTATGCTTATGCTGTGCATAATAAATAGCCACAATAAAAACGCCATAAGAAAGTACAAATGAAATTGCCTTTTGCCAAACGGGTATATCTAACTTATTGCCAACGCCCAGCAGGTTCATAGTAAATATGAGCGCCAGCGTGTAAAATGCAAATGCAATAGCCACCTGAAATGCCAATGCATTGGGTTTCTTCTGTTCCTGGAGTATTTCTTGTTCCATCAGTAAATTAATTTAGTTATTAATTGTTGTAATTAAAATATAAGTCGCAGAATCGAACGATTTGTTACTGCTAAACTGAATTATTTCTTTCGTGGTTTCAGTACTTCCTTCAACATCTAGGAAAAAAGCCATAAACGGCACGAATAATTCCTGCATTTCTTCACTGATATTCAATTTTGCAGCAGTGGTGCAAATTTCTTTTATACTGCTTTCTGCCAGCTGTTGGTTACTGATCAGTTCTTCGTAAATTTCAAATTCATCCTGAAATTCATCGTCCTCAACCAGTAAGAATTCTTTTAGGAAATCGCCCAATTCAGGTTCAATATCTTCATCTTTACACTCTTTGATATAAAGTAAAAGGTTTAACAGCTCTGTTCCCCTATCAATGGTTTCTTCTTCGATGTTTGCCCATTCGTCGCTTTCCAGGTAGTCGTCTTCCAGTTTCTGTACATCACTGCTAAAGAAGTTTACCATCAATAAATCGAAAAATACCTCACGCAGTTCTTCAAATTTAGGATAAGAATCGAAAACAGCATCGAAAGCTTCGGCTTTATCTAAAAAATTAACATCCAGCTCAAAAGCAGCCAATAATTCTGTTTCGAAACCTTCAACATTAATGGCCGAAACTTCGGCATACTGGTTAATGGTGGCACTTAGCGCTTTTTTTACTCTATTATCCATGATTAAGATTTTTAAGATTATAGGATTTTAAGATCATTACATCGATCCGTCATGCTGAATTTATTTCAGCATCTATATAACAATGGTCAGTTAAGCTCTTTTCAACTAACTCTCCGAATACTGGTTATTATTATAAACCAAGGTTACTTTACCGGTAAGTTCGGTTCCCAATAAAGGGCTGTTTGCCGATTTAGAATGGTTACTCGCCGCATTGTACAACCACTTTTCGGTAGCATTAAATACAGTAAAGTTGGCTTTGGCCCCTTCTTCTATCACCGGAACAGTTAAATTTAATAATTTACGTGGATTAATGGCCAATTTCTCGGCAATTAGGTTAATATCCAATCCTGCTTTTAACAATAAGGGTAATACAGTTTGTAAAGCTATTATACCGTAATGGGCAATTTCGAACTCTACATTTTTAAATTCGATTTCCTCCGGACGGTGCTGCGACGTAATGGCATCGATAGTACCGTCTTTTAAACCTGCAATTAAAGCTTTTACATCTGTTTTACCACGTAATGGTGGTTTAACCTTATAGTTGCTATCAAAATCGTTTAAAAGCTCCTCGGTAAATACAAGGTGATGTGCGGTTACGTCGCAGGAGATCTGTACACCGTCTTTTTTTGCCTTGCGGATCAACGCCACGGCACCAGCGGTTGAAATATTGCTGATATGGATTTTGGTTTCGTTGTACGATGCTAAAAAGATATCGCGTGCAATGTGCATTTCTTCGGCAAGTGCGGGTAAACCTTTCATACCCAAAAGCACAGAATTTTTACTCTCGTTGATCTGCGATTTACCGGCAATCGATTTATTTTCGGGGTAAACCATTAACAGTGCGTCAAAACCTTTGGCATATTGTAGGGCGCGGCTCATAAAACCATCGTCCTGCAAAGCCCTATCGCCATCTGAGAAAGCTACGGCACCTGCCTGTTGCATATCGAAAAGTTCGGCAAGTTCTTTTGCTTCGCGGTTCTGGCTAATGGCTCCTACCGGTAAAACATCAACGAGGTTATTTTTAGCCCTGTTGATAATGTACTCTACCTGTGATTTCGACTGTACCACCGGACTGGTTTGCGGCAAAAGTGCCAAACCTGTAAATCCGCCTGCTTTTGCTGTTTCGGTAAGTGTTTGGATATCTTCTTTGGTTTCGAAACCCGGATCGCCGGCTACACAGTTTAAATCGAAAAAACCCGGCGTTAAAAATGCACCTAAGGCATCAAAAACGGTTTCGTTTTTATCGGCAGTTAATTTACCTATGTTTTTAATTGTACCATTTTCAACCCTAACATCGCATTGTTGGTTGTTAAATTTACTCTGCGGATCGGCAATGGTTACATTTTTAACCAGGAGATTCATATTGTTCTTTTTGTGTTGTTAAAAAATCGGATGAGCAAAATTTCTGCTGCAATAAAAATCAGCGACAAAATTAGACAAAGTTTCCATAATGTTTGCCCGATTTTATTGGCGCCGGCAATTAATTTAACGGCATCTTTATCGGTATCGAATATTTTAAGGTTGTTTTTACCGGCCAGTTGCTCCAGTTCTGTTTTGCTCAAATAATGCATATCAGACTCTGTTCTGCCATTGTTGAAACTGTAAACAGCAAGTAACGAATCGGCAAGTTTTAGGTTGTAAAAGCCTGCATTTTTAACCTGATCGGCAATGTAAATCAGGGTTTTGCCATCTGCCTGACGGATTTCCGGGATCGCCTCGAAACCATCGGCTGTAATTTTTAAGGTCTGGTTTTTACCTAGGGCAATCTTTTTACTGGCCAGGGCATTATCGTTACCGAGGTTATAATATAGAGGACTTTCGTTTCCACCGCTCAATGCCAAGCGGTAAATTAAAGGGACAAAAACCGGGTGACGGGCCAGATTACCATCATTTGCATTTAAGCCGGAAGCAGATAAATACACCTGACCGTTACCGATACCATATTTTGAGAAAAATGATTTCCTGCCCGGCAATAACATAATGTCTTCTTTATTTGAGGCATTGCTTTCTGCGAAAGAATAATAACGTGTAACCGCAGGAAGATCGAGGTTTTTGGGAATTTCCTCAAAAACTGTCTTAAAAATCGGGTTTTGAAGATCAATCTGGTCTACCTTTGTTGCTGTGGTAATTAGCGCCTGAATAGCTGGTAGCGATAAGCCACTTAAAAATTGATTGTAAGTTTGGATACCGGCATCAAGATCAGGAAAAAGCACTACAGTTCCACCTGCATTAAGGTAGGTTTTAAGCTGTTGTGCCAACCCAGTTGATGGGTTTTTCAATCCATTTAAAACAATCAGTCCATAATTGGCGAAATTGCTATAATTTACATTGCTTTCGGCATTCTCGGTAAGTTTGTAATAATTATCAGCCGCAAATAAAGCTTTAATGTAATTTCCCGCATTGGGTCCGTTTATGCTTAAAACCGGAAAACTTTCATCTACCTTGAAGCTGAAAGAAAGCGTATCATCAAAAGTTACCGGAAAATCTTTAATGGTGATTATCCCTTTTTGCCATCCTGCTGTAAGACCAGAGAAGTTTAAAGTATCTTTCACCGTTTTTCCGGGCGGAATGGTTACAGCACCCAAGCCTTTCTGCTGGTTGTTGATGCTTAATTTTAAAGGAATATTTTTAGCTTCTTCTTCCGAATAATTTTTTAGCTGCACCACTATCCGTTCATTTGCACCTGGTTGATGGTTTGGCGAAAGTACCCAAACGCTATCTACCGCCACATTGGGCAAGGTATTGGCGTTCAGCTTCAAGAACGAATATTGAATATCGGGTTTGGTTTGGAGTTTGTTGGCAGTGGAAATATTTTTTTGAAAATCGGAGATCAGAAAACTGTATTTGTTTTCTGCACCGGTTAAAATATTGCCCTGTCTGTTCAATATCTGTTGGAGATTGCGGTTAGCTGCAGAGATTTTCACATCATCGAGCGCTTTTAAAAAATCTTCCCCATTCAATAAACGCTGGTGTTTTCCTTCGAAATCGTTCGTTAAAAGCTGGAAACGATCATTGATACCGAAACCTTTAACCAATTCTTTAGCCCTGCGTTTGGATTCATCGAGCAGGTTACCATCTTTGTTGATGGCTTCCATGCTGTAAGAATTATCGATGTAAACGCTTACAATGTTATTTACTGCTGTAGTTTTTTGATTGTGATCCGGAATGTAAGGCTGGGCAAATGCCAGTACCAAAAAGATGACCGCCAAAATCCGCGATAATAAAATGAGCAGATTTTTAACTTTTTCTTTTGATGAATTTTGTTGTTCTACCTCTTTTAAGAGCTGAACATTAGAGAAATAAACCTTTTTAAATTTCCTGAAATTGAATAAATGGATGATAACCGGGATGGTAACCGATATTAGTGCGAAAAGAAAGCCCGGATAAAGGAAATTCATTAAAAACCAAAGATAGAAAAATTATGGAATTGGGTATAACATTCCGCATTTATTATTATCAATGTTATTAAGTAACGTCATCTCGACCGGAACGCAGTGGAGTGGAGAGATCTGCCTAGATAGATCTCTCGGCTACGTTACACTCCGCTCGAGATGACGACTTTTATTATTACCTAATAACTAAATCCCGGAAATTCGATATTTACGATTTTCCATTGCCCGTTTTGCAGCGCGAAATATAGTTTAAAAGGTCCGCTTATAATTTTAGATTGATTTTTTAACACTGCCCTGAAACCGGCAACTCCTTCTACAAAGGCCATCCCTTTGCCTTCATCCAATAATTCGAAGTTGGCATCGATAATATCGTACCGGCCGCCGACATATTCGTCGGACTGACCGAAAATACCTTTCAACCTACCAATAACTACGTCTTTGCCGATAATTTTATTTCCTGGAAGAATAAAAAAATCATTTAGCTCTTCAGTAATTATTTTAGATTGCTTAAACCACGAATTGATAAATCTTATCGCAATGTTGACGATATCTGCTCCGTGATTGAAAGTAGGTGTTTCCTGCATTTTTTGTTGTATCAATTTAAATGAAGCTGTATCATTAAACTAAACTCTTTCACGTTTTAACTTCCCGATAAATCCTTCGACAAGCTCAGGATGACAGCTCATTCGGGATGAAAGTTCAATAATAATGGTACAGCTTCAAAATCTTGGCGAAGTTAACTATTCTTTAGCCTTTCTCTAATTTCGGCAAGAGAATAATCGATCAATAACCTGCCATCCCTGAAAACTTCTTTCAATTCGCCCTGCGCTTCTTCCTCCCAGGTGCATTGATCTTTCAGTTCGTAATCGCCTTTGGCATTTTTAAAAATCTGCAGTAAACCTTTAGCCGATTTTTTGGTACCATCGTCGGTAATGGGATCTTTAAATATCTCGCGACCAACGCCATCTACCTCACCATAAGTGGCTTTCATGGCAAAACCAAAGGTATCGCGTGTATTGTACTGGTAAGTGAATGAGCCGATACCGAATACTACATTGGTTGAAGCAAATCCTTTTGCTTTTAAGCGTTCGCAGATCTGTGTAGCCCTTTCGGTAGTGATGCTATCGCCATAAATGGCCCCTATCTGCGGTACCAGTTCTTTAAAACCTTTATCGTTGGTTTTTCCACCAAACACATCCCAAAGCAGTTCGATCACTCCTTTTTTCTCATTTTCATTTTTGCCATTCGGGTTTCCGCAGATGATATCAACAGGATCACCAGAATCGGGCCTGATGACTACTTTTCCCGGTCTGGCGATGATATCATCTTTTAAAACAGGCAGGTATTCGGTTAACACTTTCCATAAATCCCAGGTATCGGAAACGATGGATACTATTCCTTTTGGATAAACTTCGAGAATTAATCTTTTAAAGGTTTCGAGTTCGCCGGTATTGGTTCCCATACACATTACCGAATGCTCTGTAGCGGCTACAGAGCCACCGATCAGTTCTTTATCCGAATCGGCATTGTAATATTCTTCCAGAAAATCAATTGCAGGGATGGTATCGGTTCCGGTGAAACTCAATAAATGGCCTGCCGCCGAAGTTACCGCAGCTTCTATTCCACCCATGCCACGCATAGAGAAATCGTGGCCCTGCCAATCCACAAATTCGGGTACGGATGAGGTTTCTACCGCATACCGATCTAAAATGGTACGGTACTGTTTGGCAATGGTAGCCGAATTACATGGTAACCAAACCACTGCCGAAAGCAATGTTTCGAAATAATTGGTCAGCCAGAAAAATTCGGGTTTGGTATTGTACATGGTAAACATCGGTACACGTAATGGCACCTCGGCCCCTTCGGGAAGCGATTTAAAAACCATCGGGATATAACCCAGATCGTGCAGATCGGCAATATGCTGTGTTCCTACCAGATTTTCGCCAAGATAATTATTGATCCTGCGGGCATATTTTCTTAAAATTTCCTCTTTTGGCTGTTTGAAAAAATTCTGGTTAAAATCTTCGATGATGTATTTTTTGATAAAGTACTGCAAGCCAAAAAGCACTACATGGTTTACATTTTCGAGCCTGCTTTTTCTGGGCGTCCAGTTAGAATAAACGAGTGTGGTATTGTCGGGATACTGTCTGCGGTGGTCAACTTTATAACCATCTGTTAATAATAATGGATTCATGGTTTGATGTATTTAACTATTATTTATTTCTTCCTTTTTCGTTCGGATACAGGTTTTGTAAAGTATCGCTCTGCCAAAATTGTTTGGTTTCGATATCCAAACAGCTTAATTTTCCGGTAAATGCAGCACCGGTATCTATATTCCAGACATTACAGCCCTGCATTGGCACATTAACATTGTAGTAGAGCGTTGGCGTGTGGCCGATGTAAATTTCGTGATAAAGCAATAAACGTTTGGGATAAATGGCCGAATCTTTTTTAATCCGGTTATCCATGGTGAGTGCCATTTCCCAAAGTGTCCTGTCCCACGAATAATTGGAAGAATAACGTTCTTTCTCCGGCCCGTGCATAGAAGAAAAACCAGCATGGATAAAAAGATTGTTCTGCCCATCTACGTAATAATCCTGCATCCGTTCAAAGAAATTCAGGTGTTTCTGTTTAGCCGTATCAGATAAATCTTTATAACTCTCGATGGTTAATTTACCGCCGTGAAAAAACCAAACATCATCTACAATGCCTTTTTCGAGCCAATCGATACACCAGGCATCGTGATTGCCCTTGATAAAAATGCATTGATGACTTTCTTCCAACTGCATCAGATAATCGATCACCTGTGCCGATTCACTCCATCCATCAACATAATCGCCCAGGAAAATCAGTTTATCGGCTGTAGTTAAACCCGCACGTCCGAATAACTGGATCAAACCTTTTAACCCGCCATGTATATCTCCAATTACCAATGTTCTGCCCATGTTTAAAATGTTATATATTCAGCAGGCACAACATCTGTAAGCCACACGTTGTTCGCCGATAGGTAAAATTTATAGCCCGCCCGATGCATGGCCGCACTGTTAATGGTTAGAATGACCGGTTTGCCTCTCCTACCACCTACTTTATTGGCAGTTTCTTTATCCGCGCTTAAATGCACATGCTGTCTGCTCATTTTTTGAAGTCCCTGTGTTTTAATGTCTGCAAGGAATTTTTCAACCGTGCCGTGGTACAGGTATGCTAGGGGTTCTGCTTCATTCAAGTTTAATTCAACCGGAATAGAATGTCCCTGGCTTGCCCTGATCCGGGTTTTATCTTCATTAAAGGCAAAGCGTTTTTTGTCGTTATTTTCAACAATGTATTCAAGCTGTTCAAAATCTAATGTTAGATCATAAAGGTCGAATTTGCTTATCAGTTCGTTCACATCTGCCCAGCCATTTTCATCCAGCTCCAGCTTTATTGTTTCGGGCGAGTGCCTCAAAATATAGCTGAGCAATTTGCTGATGCCTTTTGTTATTTTACTGTCCATGAGCGTATCCGTTTATGATTTTCAATTTTTTGTTCAGTGTTTCATCATTAAACAAGAAAGGTTTTTCGGCCGGTACAGTTAAATTTTTGAGTTGATGCTGTTGAACAAATTCGTATTGTTCTTTTACAAAACAGCTGATATCCTCAATCAACAAAATATCGTCCTTAGCAAAAGATCTGATAAAATTATCCCTTAATCCGATCTGGATTGCCCTTCTTTCCTGCTTAGCGCCATAAGGATCATGATCCGGATCCCATTGCAGCCTGATATTGGAATTTTCGAGTTCATTTCTCCATTCTTCGTGAGATATGCCTTCGGTTTGATCGAAAGAAGTATAAACCGAATGCGCTAAATAGTTGCGGAATGCTTCAATTTTAAGGTGAATGGCCAAAGTAACTTCCTGACCTTCTTTTGTTCCCCAACCGCTCCTGTACATCATCCATAAAAAATTGGGTTTTATCCAGGTCATCCTGTTTAAACTAAATTCACCTCCAAAATATTGGTTTTTTATGGCAAATTCACCGATTTCTTTCCGATAAACCTGATAAACTATTACTTTTTCGTCGTCATACTGGGCCATAATATGGCATCCTGATTTTGGCCATTCTAATAATTGTTCTGTATATTTTTTTACTGTTATTTTCATTTTATAATACTGCTATAAATTCATCTCATTTATTAATAAGATTGAGTTTTTCTTCATAGATCTGGTAATTTTCATCGTCGAAACAAACGAAGATTACTTTCTCTATCTGTTCTTTTTCAGCGAAATTATTTACCGTTTTAATGGCTATATCCGCTGCTTTATCTTTTGGAAAATGATAAATCCCCGTGCTGATGTTTGGGAAAGCAATAACCTTAACACCATTTTCTATTGCGAGCGTTAAACTGTTACGGTAACAATCGGCAAGCAAAGCATTGTTATTATCGCTTTCTCCGGTCCAAACCGGTCCAACGGTATGGATTACGTATTTAGCGGGTAAATTGCCTGCTGTTGTAATTACAGCATGTCCGGTTTTGCATTTCCCCTGTCTATTTCTGACGGCTACACATGCCTGTAAAATTGCCTTGCCTCCTTTTCTGTGAATGGCTCCATCAACCCCACCGCCACCTAATAACGAACTGTTAGCAGCATTAACAATGGCATCGGCTTTGATTGTTGTTATATCGGCTTTGATTACGGTTAAAATCATTTTTTGAATTTTTCTAATTTGTTATTTAATGACAGATTTTCTGCTTTTGCAGATTTACCTGTGAAATAAACATTTACAATTTCTATTGTACCTGCGATGTTATTGTTAAAATCGTTTAACTCCTCCGCAGGAATCCAAAGCTCATTATGTATTGCACCGCCAACGTTTTGAATTTCGTACTGTTTCAAATAAGCTTCGTTCACTTCAAATGCGGTGACGATACCGATAAAACCAGAAAATTCATCGTTGGTATTCCATTCTAAGGCAATCTGCTCGGCATATTGTTGATTCATTACCGGATAAAAAATCGGCTGCCATGCCAGTCTTGGCGGAAAGGCATTAAAACCACTTTCGGCAATAAGCTCCATTTCTTTTAATCCAACTGGCCTGAACAATGTTATTGTTTTCATCATTATTTATGTTTAGGGTTATCGTCGTGCTATATAGATCCTGAAATAAATTCAGGGTGACGACTCTAGGCATTTAAACATCTTTCTTTATATCTCATCCCTTACTTCCATTAAAACAAAGCCCAACAGGTTTAATCCTGCCCAATTTTTAGGGATTAAAACATCAGCATTATCTTCTGCCAAGCCAATTCCCCAAATTGGATCAACCGGACTTGCTTCGGCCAGGATTTTACCTTTTGTTTGCAAAAGGAACGATTTCAATGCTTCATTTTGAGAAAACTTAAGCAGGTTTCCCTGTTTTACAATATCAAATTTGTTCGCATCCCAAATTTCTGCATCGAAATTTTTGATCTGTCTGCCCAGATCTTTTACATCTTTTGGAGATTCCTTTGTTAATATCTTTTCAAAAACCTGTTGATCATTAAACAATAGCGCTTTCTGTGCCATCATATAATGCTCTGCCGTTTGATAGGTGATATTATTTCCGACAAATGGCGATGGCCACCACTGGCTTAAACAAGCTTTAGAAAGCATACCGTTTTTTGGTACCTGATGTCCCCAAAAGAACAAGAACTCATCGTACTCTTTTATATCTGCAATGTTATATTTCTGCTTTTTCATAAACACAGTATCCATTTTTTCACATAGCTTTTCAATTTCAACTTTCTTTACAATTACTTTAAGCCATTTTTCGGGAACAGATCCGTAACCATAAATCAAACCTGCCAAACCGCCTGTTATTGCTGCTGTTGTATCGGTATCATCACCAAGGTTAACGGCTTTTAGAACAGATTCTTCATAAGATCCGGTAGTGAGCACGCACCACAGGCTTGCCTCAAGACTATGTAATACATAACCGGAAGAATAAATCTCATCTTCAGGAAATGTTGAAATATCTTCCACCAAAATCCTTTTAAACAGGTTAACTTCTTTTGGATCGAAATCATGATCTGCAATAAAGTTTTTAAGCCTGTACTGCATATTGAGATATGCTTCGCCTTTATCAATTCCTTTTAATAGCTCCAAACTATAAACAATGTAGATAAAACAGGCAAAAACAGAACGAAAATGTGCGTGGGTAATTGATGAAACTTCTTTTACGCATTGAAAAATAATATTCAGATTGTTTTCATCCTGCAAATAAAACAACAGGGGCAAAATCCTCATCAACGATCCGTTTCCATTATCCATTTCTGATGCTCCACCACATAAAATAGGATCTGCTCCATGTTTTATCATTCTAATAGCAGCAGTTGTTGCAATCCCGATATCGAAAACTCTTCCGTGTGGTGTCCAAATCTGGGCATTAAACCATTGAAGAAATTTCTGGGAGATATCATTTAAGTCGTAACCATTGCAAATACTTTCTGCCAGGCAAAGGGTAAGTGAGCTATCATCGCTCCACGTACCCAGCGGTTGATGATGAACACCATAGGCCTGCATATCTGTTACGGGAAATCTTTTTAAAAAATCCCTGCTCTTAAATTCAACAGGCACCCCCAAAGCATCGCCAACTACGAGTCCGAATATTACGCTATGTATAACCGAGGTCTTCATCTTTTCCACATTTATTTAATAGATACCAGCTTTTTAAGCTTCTTAATCACAGCAGCGCTAAGTTCATCAAGGGTATGATATTGTTCTATACCTTTTCTTTTACAAACAATATCAACATTGCCCTTTCTCCAGAATCCATCTCCACAACAAACCATTAACTTACCTGAATCGGCAAACAGACCCAACTCCATCATCGAAATGGGTGATTTGGAATTACCTTCAAGGAACAACAAAATCACATCGGCATTTTCCATTGCATCCAGCTCCCAGTTAACCTGCTCGCTAAACTGTACATTATCGATCGACTGCGTCCAGCTGTGATCCCATGATGCCCTGCGTGGATTGAAAACGATTACATTATCCAACATTGTTTCAATATTTGCCTGATCGATAAATTTTTGCTGCCAATTAACCGAATTGCCCATATCGATGGTTCCGGCAAGGAATACAGAAACATTGGATGGCGTAATAACCTGTGGAGGAAGTATCATTTTCATGTTCTTTTTATAAAATATCTGCCAATTTTAGCTGCGTTACGCCAGCATGATCAACTTCTTTTATGGAATCTGTTGTAAAAATCTGCTCAAAATATTGACCAAGCTCATCAAAGCCCTTGCTAAATATGCCATGACTGATGGCCAGATACAATTTACCTGCATTTTTGGCTTTAAGTGCCTCTGCCAAACCAATAAATGTACCGCCGCCATCACAAATATCATCTACAATCAGGCAGTCGGTACCAGCAAGGTCATCGCTATACACTTTAAAGCCCGAAAGTTTGCCTGTTTTTACATCCCTGCTTTTTGAACATTCTACCACTTCGGCACCCCCTAAAAATTCCGATACTTTATAAATTTTCTTTAAAGCACCGCCATCAGGGGAAATGAGTTTTACTTCTGTCCCGATTTTTGCAATAACCTTTTGTATAAATTCGTGATTGGAAACCGTAACACAGTTATTAAGCAGGGCAGGCGTTACTTCGCTATGCGGATCGAACACGGTAACACTTGCCAAAGCCATCGCATTAATAATATCGGCATAAACTTTTACGGATAAGGGTTCGCCCGGAACCATCACCCGATCCTGCCTTGCTGCCGGAAAATATGGAATAAAGAGATTGATTTCTTTTACGCCCATTCTTTTCAAAGCATCAACGGTAATGCAGATCAAGCCCAAATCGTTAAAAGAATTTATCCTTTGCGTAATGGTTACAGGTTCTGCAGTATTAAAACCATCAACTATTTTGATGTGCGGTTCGCCACCAGCAAACAGGAAAGATTTATGTGTAATGGAGTTTTTTTCGCCTAGCGGAGTGAAACCCGGATCTAAATTCAACATATATTTGCGTATTATTTACACAAATATAAAAATCATTTTTAGAATCCAAAGAATAATTTGTGTTTATTTTACGCAAACCTAATATCAAACTGAAAATTTTCTTTTAAAAGCTGGTTGTATTTAGGCTTATCGAAGGTAAAAAGCTTTCCTGGACGACCACTAGCCCCAATTTTTACTACTTTATCGGTTTCTGTAACAATTCCAAAACTCAGGATCTTTTTTCTGAAATTTCTCCGGTCGATATCCCTTTCCAAAATGGAGCAGTATAAATTTTCGAGATCGGAGAAGAGAAATTCCTGATCCAGCAGATCGAAACCAATGGGTTGATAAGTGAGTTTACTTTTTAAGCGATGATGCGCCAGGTTAACCATTTCATTATGATCGTAACCCAATTGGGGAACTTCGGTAACCGGAAACCATTTGGCATCTTTGGCATCGGTATCGGCTTTTAGCACAAAGTTTTTAGGGTTTACCAGCGCAAAGTAAGCTACAGAAATTACCCTGAACCTTTCATCGCGGTTAACATCATCGCCAAAAGTACCCAGTTGCTCGAGGTAATTTACCGTAATACCGGCTTCTTCCTTAAGCTCACGCTCAACTGCTGTTAATAAAGGCTCGTCATCCAGAATAAAGCCGCCGGGCAACACCCACCTATCGGCCAGTTTACCAAAACGCTGCTGCACAGCAAGTACATAAAGTGTTCCTTTTTCGTAGCCAAAAACAATGGCATCAACAGCGATTTTGATATTTTGATTGATCATTCTTTAATTTGTGTAAAAACAACACAAAGTTAATAAATTTCTCAATTTAGAATCGGCTAATAGGTTTGGTGCTTTTTAATAAATTAATTACCCAGATTAAATGCGGTTTAATTGTATTTATTCAAGAAAAAGTCTAGTCCATCTTTCATTCCAATCCCCACAGCTTCAAATTTCCATTCGTTATTGCGTTTGTAAATCCTGCCAAACTCAACTGCGGTTTCTATAGAAAAATCTTCTTCCAATTCGTATTTCAATATCTCATTATTCGCACCATCCAACACCCTGATATAAGAATTGCGGATCTGTCCGAAATTCTGTCTCCTGTTCTCTGCATCGTGCACGGTAACCACCACACAGATTTCGGCAGCTGCTGTACCGATTTTGGAAAGATCTACTTTAATCTGTTCATCATCGCCTGCACCATCACCGGTGAGGTTATCGCCAGAGTGCTGCACAGCACCATCTGGTGTTTTTAAATTATTATAAAAAACGAAATGCGAATCAGACAGCAATTTTTTATTATCGCCCAATACAAAAACAGAAGTATCTAAATCAAAAGCCGAGCCCGTTGATGCACTATTGGTATCCCATCCAAGTCCGATGGTAAATTGAGGAGCATTAATTACTTCCCTTTGTCCTTTTTGAAGGTTAATTGCCATATCTGGTTAATTTGCTGTTCAGCTTTTAGGCGCTAACAGTGGTTTATTTTTTAATATTATACGGTTATATATTTCTTTAAAATCTCGACGAAATTATCGGTTTGATGCGGTTCTCCGATGGCCCTGAATTTCCAACCACCATCTTTACGGTAGGCTTCGGCAAAAACCATGGTACACATCCCGTTTAGCGATGCATCGCCAGAAAGGCTGTATCTTGTAATTTCTTTTCCATGTGCATCAACGGCCCTGATAAAGGCATTTTCTACCATGCTGAAATGCTGATTGTTCTGCCTGCCCTGATAAATGGATACCACAAAAACTATTTTCTGATAAATGGGATCAAGTGCATCGAGTTTTACGATAATCTGTTCATCATCACCATCGCCGGCACCGGTCCGGTTATCGCCCGTTAACCAGATATTTCCCGATGGGTGCCGCATGGAATTAAAGAAAACTACATCGCCTTCGAATAAGCCGACCTGGCGTCCGTTCTGGTTAACCGTACGGCCCGCATTGAGTATTTTATCATTAGGCCCCAGCAAAAAAGCAATGGCATCCAGATCAAATTCTTCCTCTTTTTGAGCGAACAACTTACTCAGGAAACTGCTATTTTTCTGACGTACATCCCATCCCAAACCCATGGTAACCTTCGATAGATCGAAAGTTTCGCCCTTTTCATTTTTACGGAGATCAATGGTTTGACCTTTAACCAAATTTATTGCCATAATGGGTTCTGACTGCTATTTAATAATCTGGCCTTTAAAATATTTAGAAAGGAAAAACGACAGGTCTTCGCGGTAACCGATACCGGAGGCCTCAAATCTCCATTTTCCCTCGCGTTTGTACAGCCTGCCAAATTCTACACCAGTTTCAATAGAAAAATCCTCACCCAATTCGTATTTGGCAACCTCCTGACCGTTACTGTCGTCTACAATGCGGATATAGGAGTTTCTTACCTGACCAAAATTCTGTTTGCGGCCAATGGCTTCGTGAATGGTAACCACAAATAAAATTTCCTGGATCTGGTGATCAACTTTTGATAAATCGACCTGGATACTTTCATCATCTCCCACAGCACTGTTTCCTCCCGTTGGATCATCACCGGTATGGTGCAAAGCCCCATCGGGGGAGTCGGTATTGCCGTAAAAAACAAAATATTCTTCTTCAGGGATCAACCTGCTCGGATTGATCATAAATGCAGATGCATCCAGATCGAAATCGTAACCGGTGCCCTCATTAGGATCCCAACCAAGCCCTAAAGTAATTTTCGATAATCCGATATCAATTTTTTGCCCTTTTTGTAGATTAATAGCCATTATTAAATAATTTTTAAAATATTTTAAGCGTAGCGATGATCAATATTACGGTTTAACGTGATAAAGAACAGAAAAAATAACAAATTATTTTTTTAATAATAATTGCAATAATAAGGATATGGAAGAGTCGGATGGTAACATCTCACCGCACTGATAGATGGTAACATCCGACAGCAGATTTTAAGAATTTTACCTGAACTTCTTCATCGCGGCCCAGAGTTTATCATCCATTCCGTAAACATCCGGCCGATATTCGATCTTATCATTTTGAGACCAGGCCGTAATATAAGTGATGATTAACGGCACCGATTTTTTGGGTGCAAACCAGGCTGGCTTTAACTGGAAAGCCTTGGTGGTATCGGCCTTTTGGGCCAAACGTTTTTTATACCATTTTACATGGGTGCTATCAACCGGAGGCAGATCAACTTCGGCCCTGAGTTTGTCGTAGGTGTAAGAATCTTTCACCAAAAGTTCGGCAAATTCCAAAGGTTTTTCAATACGCACACAACCGTGACTGATGGCGCGGTTACTTAGGTTAAATCCGTTTTTATTATTCGTATCATGAAGGTAAATACTAGAGCTGTTATCGAAGATAAATTTGAACTTACCCAGGGCATTTCCACCACCGGATCCCTGCTTAAATTTAAAGGGTAATTTATCCCTCGAATATTTGTTCCAGTTAATAGTATCTGGCTCGCCGATCAGCTTATCTTTATAGTATACTTTGATGTTACTGTTCGATAAATAAAATGGATCTTTCCGGGCCATCCAATAGATTTCACTTTGTGCAATACTTACCGGAATATTCCATATCGGATTGGCCTGTATTGAATTGATTTTACTGAACAATAACGGCGTCTCGTGGTTCTTTGGTTTGTCATCCAAATTACCCGATTTTGCAAAGGCTTTCATCTTGTCTTCGTATCCATTTTCGCGCTTACCACCTACGCAAACTTTCATCGAAATTACGGTATCCAATTTATCCAGCCAGGTTAATCTGAAATCGGGAATATTTACCTGCACATAGTTGTCTCCTGTCTCTGGCATTTTCCAACGGAAGCGTTCCATATTTAGCAACAAAATACGCTTTTCATCTTCCGCATCTGTATTTAAATATGCAGCCTGCAAAGCTTTATACTGAATCGATTTTGGCTGAACAGATCTTAACGTATCCAACAGGTTTTTGCTATCCAAAAGATGGAGCATTCCGGCACTATCGGGGCGCCTAACTTTAATGTAATAACGCGAGAAAATAGTACGCGGATTTACCACGCCATATTTAAGATAATTGTTATAATTTAAATAGGCATTGGCCGATAACAGTTCGAGTTTGGCAATTACCGGATAACTCTCTTCAACCTTCTTAAATTTATTGGCCGTTAATTCTGCCAACAGTTCTTTAATCTCGTTGCCTTTAAAAATCTTGGGATTTAAACCATGCACGTTACTTTGATCCAAATAGCTTACCAGCGAATCAAGCTCCCCGTTAATATAAAATTGTGTAACCAGTTTAGGCTGGGTATAATTATTGGCGTAAAAAGCTTTTATGGTTTTAGGATTAACGAATTTACCCGATAAACTGTCCATTGTTTTCACGAAAACGCTATCATAAGCTACAGTATCGAAATCTTTATAGATTTTATTCTTAAAATGCTCGGATAATACTTTTCCGATCTCGGGGGGGCTTTTAAACCATCCACAGGCAGAAATGAACAAAATAAAAGGTAAAATTAGAAAGCGAAACTTTTTCAAAACGGTAAATTTTTAATACAAAATAAAGGTTATTGGCAATAAAAACAGCATAATGGCAAATTAAGTGCCATTATTTTTTGTTTTACGGTTTCAAACACTATATTTGCCAGCGCTTATCAGCTAACGTATTGATACTGGCAGAAATAATTTATGAATTTAACTTTGAACCATCACTTACATTTACACCATCGCCGATAGGCGATATGATATGTTTGTTTTGTACTTCAAGACTTTTTTCCGTAAAATAATTTCCTGTTCACTCTATATTCAATACATTGAAAACACTTAAAATTGCTATCCAAAAATCGGGTAGGTTAAACGAAAAATCTGTAGAAATACTTAAAAATTGTGGTTTATCTTTCGAAAACTACAAAAGCTCCCTAATCTCGACCGTTACTAATTTTCCTCTGGAAATCCTTTTTCTACGTGATGATGATATCCCCGAATACGTACAGGATGGCATTGCTGACCTGGGTATAGTTGGCGAAAATGTAATTGTGGAAACCAGGGCTGAAGTAGACTATTTACAGAAGTTGGGCTTCGGAAAATGCACCTTAAAAATCGCTGTTCAGGCCACCAGCGGCATCCAGGATTTGGAAGAGTTAAACGGCAAAGCCATTGCTACTTCTTACCCGGTAATCCTCGAAAAATTCTTACAGGAAAAAGGTATCAAATCTGATATCAGAACCATCTCGGGATCGGTAGAAATTGGTCCGGGTTTAGGATTGAGCGATGCCATTTTTGATATCGTATCAACCGGTGGAACATTAAAGAGTAATGGACTAAAACCTTTTGCGGATGTAATGCAATCGGAAGCTGTTTTAATCGGAAACAAATCGATCGCCGACAATCCGGAAGTTGCCGAACTGCTGCAACGCATCCGCTCGGTACTCAGTGCAAAATCGAACAAATATGTGGTGCTGAACGTTTCGAAAGATAACCTTCAAAAAGTTGTAGATCTGCTTCCGGGTGTTAAAAGTCCAACTGTTGTTCCGCTCTTCGAACCGAACTGGGTAGCCGTTCATTCGGTAATTGCAGAAGAAGATTTCTGGGATAAAATAAACAGCCTGAAAGCAGCAGGCGCAGAAGGTATCTTAGTAATGCCTATCGAAAAGATTATTCGATAATCTTTAAAAAAACATATTAACTATTAGTTAATTTTAAATCATAAAACATTGAAAATCTACAATTATAAAGATTTATCTAAATCAAAAATTGAAGAGCTTTGCTCGAGGCAGATTGAAGACGATAAACTGATTGAAGAACGGGTTACCGACATTTTGAACACGGTAAAAAAAGACGGCGACAAAGCCCTTTTCAACTTCGCAAAAGCCTTTGATAAAGTTGAACTGGAAAAGCTTTTTTTGGATGCCGGAGAACTAAAAGCAATTGCAGCTGGCATTCCGGCCGATGCAAAAAAAGCCATCGATACAGCTTACCAGAACATCAAAACTTTTCACCAGTCGCAGTTAAAAACCGAAGACAAAATTGAAACCATGCCAGGCGTTGTATGCTGGCGCGAATCGAGGGCAATTGAAAAAGTTGGGCTTTATATTCCGGGTGGAACCGCTGTTTTACCCAGCACATTTTTAATGCTGGCAACCCCTGCAATCATTGCAGGATGTAAAGAAATTGTAGTTTGTTCTCCGCCGCAAAGCGATGGTAAAACCAACTGTTACCTGGCCTATTGTGCGGTGCTGTTGGGCATCGAAAAAGTATACCTTATTGGCGGTGCACAAGCGGTTGCTGCAATGGCTTTCGGAACCGAAAGCGTACCGCAGGTTTATAAGATTTTTGGCCCAGGAAACCGTTATGTAACCACTGCAAAAACGATGGTACAAAATAAAGTGGCCATTGATATGCCTGCGGGTCCATCGGAAGTTCTGGTTATTGCAGATGAAACCGCAAATCCATCATTTATTGCTGCCGATCTGCTAGCGCAGGCCGAACACGGAACCGATAGTCAGGCTATTTTAGTGGCTACTTCGGAGGAAATCATCACCGAAATCTTAAAAGAGATCGAAAATCAGCTTGCTGTATTGCCCAGAAAAGACATTGCGGCCAAAGCAATTGCCAATTCTTACGCTGTTTTAGCCGAAAATTTAGAACAGGCGATGCAGTTTTCGAATGAATACGCCCCCGAACACTTAATACTGGCTTCAGAAAGCCATCAAAAGCTTATTCCATTGATTATCAATGCAGGATCGGTATTTTTGGGCAACTTTACACCCGAAAGTGTTGGCGACTATGCCTCAGGAACCAATCATACTTTACCAACCAGCGGCTTTGCAAAGGCTTACTCTGGAGTTTCTACCGATGCTTTTCTGAAAAAAATCACTTTTCAGCAGTTATCAGCTACCGGTTTGAACAACATTGGCCCTACAGTTGAAATACTGGCCGCAGCCGAAGGATTAGAGGCACATAAGAATGCGGTTAGCATTAGATTGGGTTTTGAGTCGGAAGTCCGAGATCCGATGTCCGAAGATAAAACGACATAGCAAAGCCCAATGGGAAAACGAATCGCCGTAATCACTTAATCTGTGTAATCAACCCGAAGGAAAAAAGATGAAGTCAGAAGTCTGAGGTCCGAAGACCGAAGATAATAAAGCACAAAAACCGAAGGAAAAAAGAGCAATCGGCGTAATCACATAATCTGTGTAATCAACCCGAAGGCAACCGAAGCAAAGAAAAAATTAAATAAAATCAGTAGAAGTTACAATGTAGAAAGCTTTAGGCAACTCGCCAATCCCTTTTACCTTTTACCTTTTACCTTTTACCTCAAACAATGGACATTAACGATTTAGTAAGAGAAAATATAAAAAACCTTCGCCCCTACTCTACCGCGAGGGACGAATTTAAAGGTCAGGCATCTGTATTTTTAGACGCAAACGAGAACAGTTATGGTTCGCCATTACCGGCAAATTATAACCGCTATCCTGATCCTTTACAGCTTGATTTAAAAGATGCGATTAGCAAAATAAAAGGTGTGCCGATCGAGAATACTTTTTTGGGAAATGGTAGCGACGAAGCCATCGATCTGTTGTTCCGTGCTTTTTGTAATCCCGGAAAAGACAACGTAATTGTACTTCCCCCAACGTATGGAATGTACGAAGTTTCGGCCAACATAAACGACGTAGAAATACGTAAAGTAAGCCTGCTTCCAAACTTCCAACTGGATATGGAAAAGATCGCAGAAACGATTGATAAAAACACCAAATTAATCTTCATCTGCTCGCCAAATAATCCGACCGGAAATTCGATAAACCGCGAAGATATTGAAACTATTTTGGCCAACTTTAACGGTATCGTTGTAGTAGACGAAGCGTATATAAATTACGCCCGACAAAAGACCTTTATCCAGGAGTTAACCGAGTATGGAAACCTTGTTGTTCTGCAAACTTTTTCCAAAGCCTGGGGCCTCGCAGCTCTGCGTTTGGGAATGGCTTTTTCTTCAACAAAAGTGATTGATGTTTTAAACAAAATCAAACCTCCATATAACATCAATCAGGCCACACAGGATTTAGCTTTTGAAGCCCTGAAAAACATCGCTCAGGTTAACGATTGGATCAAAGCATCAGTTGCAGAAAGACAGCGTTTATCTATCGCTTTAAACGAATTGAATGTGGTAACAAAAGTTTATCCATCCGACGCAAATTTTATCCTTGTTGAAGTTACCGATGCATTAAAAATTTACGATACTTTGGTAGATCAGGGCATCATTGTACGCGACCGTTCGAAAGTAACTTTATGCGAAGGTTGTTTAAGGGTTACCGTTGGTACAAAAGAAGAAAACGACAAACTATTAACTGTTTTAGAAAAATTTTAAAATGAAGAAAGTATTATTTATCGATCGCGATGGAACTTTAAATATCGAACCCGACGATGAGCAGGTAGATAGTTTTGCAAAGCTGAAATTTTATCCACGTTCTTTATATTATTTATCGAAAATTGCTGCCGAACTGGATTACGAACTGGTGATGGTAACCAACCAGGATGGCTTGGGAACACTTTCAAATCCTGAAGAAAATTTCTGGCCGATCCATAATTTTATGCTTGATACTTTTGCCGGCGAAGGAGTAAACTTTAGCGAAATTGTAATCGACAGAACTTTTGCAAAAGACAACGCCCCTACCCGTAAACCGGGCACCGCTTTATTAACAAAATATTTCAGCGGAGATTACGACCTGAAAAATTCTTTCGTGATCGGCGACAGATTAAATGATGTGGTACTGGCGAAAAACTTAGGTGCAAAAGCAATTTTTCTACGCCAGAATGACGCACTGGGTTCGACAGAAGCATTGGATAAACATGAAACGCTTTTAAACGTTATCATTTTAGAAACCAAGAAATGGGAAGATATCTACAACCTGTTAAAAGCGGGAAGCAGAAAAATCCACCACGAACGCAAAACCAACGAAACCGACATTACCATTAATTTAGACCTGGACGGAACCGGAAAAGCTAAAATCGAAACCGGATTAAACTTTTTCGATCACATGCTTGATCAGATTGCCAGACATGGAAGTGTAGATTTAGAAGTAATTGCAAAAGGCGACTTACATATCGACGAGCACCATACTATAGAGGATACTGGTATCGCTTTAGGTGAAGCCTTTACCAAAGGCTTGGGCAATAAACTGGGCATCGAAAGATATGGTTTTTGTCTGCCAATGGACGATTGCCTGGCACAGGTAGCCATTGATTTTGGCGGAAGAAACTGGATTGTTTGGGACGCGGAATTTAAACGTGAAAAGGTTGGCGATATGCCTACCGAGATGTTTTATCATTTCTTTAAATCGTTTAGCGATGCCGCAAAATGCAACCTGAACATTAAAGCCGAGGGCGATAACGAGCACCATAAAATTGAAGCTATTTTTAAAGCATTTGCCAAAGCCATTAAAATGGCGATTAAACGCGATGCCGAAAAAATGGTATTGCCGAGTACCAAGGGTTTATTGTAGGAAAGGTGGAAGGCTGAAGGGTTTAAGGCGGAGGGTTTCGAAGCCCATCCGCTGTTAAATAAACCCGATAGCAGTGGATCCCGATTTTTCATCGGGAGTAACGAATAGCGGGGCCGCATAACCCATGAAAAACTGATATTCATTTTCAAATTAGAAAGATTAAACGTACTTTTTAACAACTCAGATTTGATAGACATCTTGTCTTGATACTTAATACTTGATACTTGATACTAAACATGGTTGGAATAGTAAACTACGGAGCAGGCAACATTTTCTCCCTTACCGCAGCACTGGATCGCTTAAATGTGACCTACGGCATGGTAAATACAGAAAACGACCTCGAAAAATATAGCCACATCATTATTCCGGGGGTAGGCCATGCAGGTGCTGCGATGGAAAAACTAAAAGGAACCGGACTGGTTGGGGCCATAAAAAAACTCACTAAACCTGTGCTGGGTATCTGTGTGGGCATGCAGCTTATTACCGAACACTCAGAAGAGGGTGATGCTACACTTTTGGATATTGTTCCGGTAAAAACCAAAAAATTCGATAATTCACTGAATATCAAAATACCACACATGGGCTGGAATGCGGTTAGTCCGAAAAACAATCCGCTATTTGAAGGTGTTGAAGATAATACACAATTTTACTTTGTGCATTCGTACTTTATTGAATATAACCCTACTTTTGACATTGCATCTGCTGATTATGGTTTAAAGTTTTCGGCAGCTGTGCAAAAAGACAATTTTTACGGCGTTCAGTTCCACCCCGAGAAATCGGGTAAAGACGGCGAATTAATATTAAAAAATTTTTCAAACTTAAGCTTATAAAATGTACATAATACCTGCTATTGATATTTTGGATGGAAAAGTTGTCCGTCTGCGAGAAGGCGATTACAACCAAAAAACAGAGTACGACGTTTCTATTGCCGAAATGATAGAAAAATACCGTTCAAATGGTACGGATTTTATCCATATTATTGATTTAAACGGTGCAAAAGGCGATTTCAGCAATCAAAAATCCCTTTTCGAGATCATCAAAAAAACCGAAATGAAAGTTCAGTATGGTGGTGGCATCAGAACCATCGAGCAGGTTACCAATCTGCTTGATGCCGGTATACACCGTGTAATTGTAGGTACACAGGCCATTACCAACCCTGATTTTTTACCTCAACTGAGCGAAGCTTTTGCTAAAAAACATGATTATGCCAACCGCATTGTTATCGCAATCGACGTTTTGGACGAAGTGATCAAATATTCGGGTTGGATGGAAAGTTCGCCCATTAAACTGATGGATTATGTTGATAAATGCCTTTCTTTAGGTTTTTTCCGTTTCTTATGCACCGATATCAGCAAAGATGGAAAATTAGGCGGTGCAGCAGTAGAATTATACAAAAAATTACTAGAACACTCTCCGATGATCAAATTGATTGCTTCTGGCGGTGTAAGCGCTATGAACGATATCTACGAATTGGCAAAATACCCGATCAGAAGTGTGGTAGTAGGAAAAGCAATTTACGAAGACCGCATTACCATCGAAGAAATTAAAGAGTGGAATTTGAAGGCTTTGAGTTCAATCTAGAATACTTGGGATCTAAATCATTATTTATCATCGGGTTATTTTTGCTCATAGCAGGAATTGCAATGTTTGTTTGGGCAGTTCATGTGTTTACTTACAGAGGAGATTATATAGAACTTATGAGAACAACGGGCGAATACTCAATGGTTTTTTGGCTACCAACTTCCATTATAGGTCTTATTCTAACAATAATTGGATTAATAAAGAGATAAAATAATACCCGTTATTACGATGTAGTATCGTCATGCTGAATTTGTTTCAGCATCTTTCATGCTATAAAGCCCCTGAAATAAATCCGATAGCTATCGGATCAGGGTGACGAATCTTACAAAGCCAAAGCATTAAAATTGCTTCGTGCCCCGCAATAACGAAACCCCAACAAACGTATGCTTTCAAAAAGAATAATCCCCTGTTTAGACGTCAAAGACGGCCGTACGGTAAAAGGCGTAAACTTTGTTGATTTACGCGATGCAGGCGATCCGGTAGAGCTGGCTGCACAATATGCACAACAAGGTGCCGACGAACTGGTTTTTCTGGATATTACGGCCACACACGAGCGTCGGAAAACGATGATCGAAATGGTTAAATCGGTTGCCCGGCAACTAAACATTCCTTTTACCATTGGTGGTGGAATAACGGAGATTGCAGATGCTGATGCTCTTTTAAATGCAGGTGCCGATAAAATCAGTATCAATTCTGCAGCTGTTCGTAACCCCAAACTGATTGAAGAGCTTGCTAAAACTTTCGGGGTACAATTTGTGGTTTTAGCGGTCGACACCAAACATGTAAACGGCAAAAATATGGTCCATTTAAATGGAGGAAGGTTAATTACCGAACTGGAAACCGAAAACTGGATTAAACAGGCAGAAGAATTAGGTGCAGGAGAGATTTTGTTAACCTCTATGGACCATGATGGTACCAAAGCGGGTTTTGATTGTGGATTGTTGGGAAAAATAAACCAAATGATCAATATTCCTATTATTGCATCGGGTGGAGCAGGAAACATGGAGCATTTTACCGAAGTTTTTCAAAAAGCAAATGTTGATGCCGCGCTTGCCGCTTCGGTATTTCATTATGGCGAAATTTTAATCCCCGATTTAAAACAGGAATTGAAAAAAAATCATATTCCGGTAAGAATATAAATAAGTCTGGAGGCGGCAGTCCATAGTTACGGGTCTGCTTTTCCGAAATAAAGAAATAAAATGACAATCGATACTAATTCCCTTGATTGGGAAAAAACAGATGGATTAATTCCAGTGATTATTCAGGATTATAAAACTTTAGAGGTTTTGATGCTGGGTTATATGAATGCCGAGGCTTTGGAAAAAACCCAGGCCGAAGGTAAGGTAACCTTCTTTTCGCGCTCTAAAAACCGCCTTTGGACGAAGGGTGAAACCAGCAGCAACTTCCTTTATGTGAAGGAACTTTTTGTGGATTGTGATAACGATACCATCCTGATCAAGGCCGATGCCGTTGGGCCAACCTGCCATACGGGAAGCCGCAGCTGTTTTAAAACAGATTTTAACCAGAATTTTATTTTCGAACTCGAAAACATCATTACCGATAGGTACGAAAACCCAGTTGAGGGATCGTACATCAACAAAATGCGCAGTAAAGGTTTAAATAAAATTGCGCAAAAAGTTGGCGAAGAAGGTGTAGAAACCGTAATTGCAGCACTTGCCGAAACACAGGAAGAATTTATTGGAGAAGCATCCGACCTTGTTTTCCACCTATTGTTTTTACTGAAAGAAAAAGGATTATCTATCCAGGATATTGCCAAAAATTTAGAGAAAAGACACAAATAAGGTGGAAGGTAAAAGGTTTAGGGTTTAAGGTGCGAAATGCAGAACCCTAAGCCTAAATTCTAATCAAAAAAAGAATTGAAAACAGATATAAATTTCGATGATTTAAACATATACGTAAGGACGAAAATCCCTACAAATCGATATTTGAAGATATTTTTGTTCTTTTTCAACGTTAGTGCTATTGTCGGGTCATTTTGGTTTGCCATTAGTTTACAAGATGAAAAGCCAAATATCTTTCCGTTTTTATTACCCATTGGCTATTTCTTTACTTTAGGTAAGTACTTATTGTGGAATACTTTTGGTGAGGAATTTTATGTCATCAGTACAACCCATATATCCTATCAACATAATTACGGTTTTTGGAAAACTAAATTTAAGACATTTAAATATCATTCGATAAAGCAGCTACCCAGCAAAGAAAATGAAATGATAACATTGCTTTTTCAAGATTATACTGAAGAAAAGTTACCTGTTGAAATATTTAGCAATACTATAGAAATTTCTATTTTAGACGCAGAAAGAATTTTCAATCGTTTAAATGAAATAAAAATCGATGAATTTGGAGAAGAAATAAGTTTTCCTAAGATTTTTGCAAATTAAACCGTTATCAAATTAGAGAAAAGATATAAATAAGGTTTGAGGTAAAAGGTTTAGGGTTTAAGGTGCGAAATGCCGAACCCTATACCTTAAACCTTAAACCCTAAACCTCAAGAAATGCTCAAACACCTTCATACCTTCCCCGGACATCAAAATCCTGTATATGCTTTAGCCAATGCTGATGAAGATGGCGTGTTTTTTAGTGCAGGAAATGATAAAGGAGTTGTAGAATGGTCGTTGCACAGCATGGCTTTTGTAAAGGTTAAAATGCCGGTACAAAGTTCAGTTTATTGCCTTCACTATTACAACAATCAGTTATTTGTTGGCGAACGTAGCGGCGCTTTCAGTGTTTACGACTTTACCGCACAGAAAGTAATTGCGAGGATCAGCGCGCATACCAAACCGATCTTTAATATACAAACCGTAAATGGTAAAAATGAGCTTTTGACCACCGGTGAAGATGGCACTGTAGCCGTTTGGTCGCTAAATGATTTTGAGGAAGTTTATCGTTTTCAGGTGGCTTACGATACGGTTAGGGCCATTGCTATTTCACCAAACGAAAATGAAGTAGCTTTCGGATGTAAAGATCATCTGATCAGGATTTATAACCTGGCCGATTATAGCTTAAAACAAATCCTCGAAGGGCATTCGTTACCAGTAACCTCTTTGGCTTACCATCCTACGGGTAAATACCTGATTTCGGGAAGTCGCGATGCCCAATTAAAAATATGGGATCTGCCGAATTATGAATTACGTGAAACCATGCCGGCACACATGTTTACCGTGTACGATATTGCATTTCATCCTAGCCTACCCTATTTTGCTACAAGCAGCCAGGATAAAAGTATTAAGTTTTGGGATGCAGAAAACTTTAAACTCTATAAAATATTAAGTTTGGAGAAAGCCGGGATTGGGCATACCCATTCTATCAATAAAATTATCTGGAGCAATGATGGAAAGTACCTGATTTCTACAGGAGACGACAGGCAGGTGATGGTTTGGGAAATGGAATAGTTTAAGATTTCTTTTTATTGATTCTAATAAGTGTAGTCGTCACCCTGAATTCATTTCAGGGTCTATCTAACATGAAAGATGCTGAAATAAATTCAGCATGACGATCGTCTTAAGAAAAGTAGGCTAAACTAATCAGGGCCCATAAATATTAATAGGGCTCAGGTTGATATAGATTTAGCATCTTCAAAATCCTCCGAAAGAATCATTTTTGAATGATTGATTTTTTAAACTTTGTTTTATCCATTCTCTGGCCAGGTTTTAAATATTGTTTGACTAAAAATGTGACGGCTGATAATCTTTCCAACGGAGATTTAGTAAACCAGTAGTTTAAGTCCTCAGATGCCTGGTCATGTTCGTACATATTATACTTATTAACAACCATTGCCATTTTTCTAATTTTCGGCTCCATTTTCGCTTTAATTATCTACACAAATACAATTAAAACCGAATGAAAACAGGCTATGAAAAGGTCATTTAGAATATCCGAAAGCTAATTTCTCTTCGTGTAAAATGGGTTAATATCCCGTAATTGATTTTTTACTTTATAAAGAATCCTTTTCCATGGCGACGCCCTCGTTACAACAACATCTCCAGTTAATAAGGTACAACCTTCATTTAAAACAATCTGAAGATAGGTATCATCTGGTTTAAATTTAACAGCTTTATTTTCGTAACCCAAGAAACTTATATCCAATTCTTTAACTCTGTTTTCGTTTTGAACAGTATAACTGAGCGAAAATTCACCGGCAGTATTGGTGGTAACACCATATTTTTCACCTGAAAGGCGTACAGATACCCCTGGAATTGCGGTTTTATCTTTTTCGGTAATTTTACCTTTTATCACCCGCAAAGAGTCTGATAATTTCTCATCGCCGAGTTTTTCATCGAAATTGATTATCGTTCTCGCAGTTTGAATCATTGATGGCTTTATTGTTTCCCCTTTACTTAACTTCGGTAAGCTTAAAAAAGCCAATAAGGATGCAGCAATCAGGCTGGGTTTAAATTTACTAATCGTATAATTCGATTTTCCATGAATCAAACGGTCAAGCTGTTCCGGTTTAAATCTACCGCAGCTTTTACCCTGGTTTTTGATAAACCAATCCTGTAATTCGTGATCAGAGAAACCTGTAAAATCAATAACCGATTGCTGGCAGGAACCGCAAAACTTTCCGCTTTCGTTGTCGATCATTTTGTTCCATTGCTCGTGGCAGGGGCTAGGTATATTTAATTTAAAACTTTTGCTCATCACCTTCCTCTTTATAGGTTATTTAAAAATCCTCATAAAACCGTTTGCAATTTTTCTGGTAAAAGTAGTCTTTATCGAAATACCTCCAAGTGTTCCTGATAACGAAGTTGCGATGTCTGAAGAAGTAGGCTGTCCAACAGTATTCGTTTGCCGCCAGGGCTGCAAAACGATGGAGATTTCTTTTTCTTCCCCTACAATAAAGTAACAATTTTTTGTTTCAAAAGCTGCCGAAGTAAAAATTAGTTCGTTAATGGTTTTATTTTTTGGTTTACCAATTTTGATATAGAAAGAGCCGTCTGCTGCTGATTTTACTTTTATATTTTGCTGTTTCAGCTCAATTTCAATGTTGTTCAATCCATTTCCGTCCTGATTGAAAACCTTTCCCTTTATAAATGTGTAAGCAGTATTTTTATGATCAACCGCCTGCTTATATGAAGACTGGTGCGTTTCAACCCGCGGTGCTCCCTAAGCAAAAACATGTTTAGGGATGCTTAAGAAGGCAAATAAAGACGCAGCAATTAAACTAGGCTTAAAAAACCTAAAATATGAGCGTTTTTCACTGCCGATATAACGATCAAGCTGTTCAGGATTAAATCTTCCACAGCTTTCGGCCTGGTTATTTTCAAACCAACGGATCATATCGGCATCCGAAAATTGGACAAAATCAATAACCGATTTTTGGCAGGAACCGCAAAACTTACCCTTTTCAATATCTATCATCTCGTTCCATTGCTCGTGGCAGGGTTCGGGAATGGTTATTTTAAACTGAGCCATATTATTTTAGTTTACTGCTACCTTTTTCATGCCTTCTCGACCATAAAAAACCGGAAAGTACATCATTTCGGCCTTTGCAGGGTTTAATACATAACTGCCAGAGTAACGCGGCATCAAATCTATATTAAAAGTATATTTTCCCTGTTTTAATTTAGTACAAAAAATAGATGTTTTGTTTTTAAAATATTCCCGATGCGTTTCGGCTCCCCAGAAACTTTGTGGTTTGTTTTCATAGCTGCATCCGGCAGGGATCGGAATTTCGATCATTACATAATCTGCATCTGCGCGTACATCAACCTCTACTTTTAATGTTGTCAGTTTTCCGCCTTTTAATTTTTTAACGGCCGATCCATTTTGGATAAAACTACTGTTTACTGTAAAATCTTTGCTTACTTTTTCAGGTTTTGGGTTCTGAAACTGTTGAAAAGCAGTGAAATAAACCGGCATTTTCCCTTTTTTAGTGAGTTTAATGGATTGAACATCATTTAACACCTCGCTGTATGGAAATTTTGTAACGTTAGCTTCATTTAAACTGATAGAAGCAGGTTCTGCCTTTTGATCGGCTCCCAGCATTTCGGGCAGGATAGTTTCTAAAATCAACGATGATTCGAAAGTATTTCGCCATTGTCCGTCTTTTCGTTGTTCTAAAAAGTACAGGGCAATTTTTTCGAGTTCGTGTTCATGCCCGCCAGCATTTTTTAGCAGTTTATAAGCCAATAATGTATTCTGAATGCTATTGTCCCAAAAACGGATGCCCCCATTTCCCCAATATATATTACCGAACATGGTTTCCTTTTTAAGGCTAAGCAGCGAATCTATATTAACCTTAATACCGGCCATCTGTTTTAGTTCCATTAATGCGAGCCTATCGTAAAGATCAGGTTTTAAAGTAGTTTTCTTTTTCTCAAACGCCACAACCCAATCTTTGATAAAATATTTATCATCGAGCAAATGCAATAGCTTTATCACCTGCAACTGATCGTAACCAGACTCATTTGCCAATTTATCAACCAGGTAATTATACAGCACCTGTTTTTTAAGTTCAACTTTATAACCCTGCTTTTCGGCCTGCAGCAAAGCTTCTACTACGTGTAAACTGATCCAGATCTGCTCATCGCCACTTTCCCACCATCCCCAGGTACCTTGTGGTTTCCGTGTTTGCTGCAGCTTTTTAAGAATGAAAGCAATATCCTTTTCGTGGATAAACGGTTGATCCAGATATTTCCTCACCTTTTTTTCGAGCAGAAGCGATTTCAGTTTGGATGCCAGTTGCTCATTACACAGGTATTCGTAATTACGGAGTTTGGTCATCTCATCCAACAAAGTTGGAAAAATAGAAGATTCGGCCCTCACGGTAACCTTACCCAGGTTTTTATCAAAATTGTAGGTAATGGAAGTATCGCGCAGCATGGCCGAAAAATAGCCTTTGGTTTCTAATACTCCGGCTTCGTATACCGGGATTTTCCTTATCTCGCCATCAAAATAACCGTTATCCTGTTTTAAGGTATACTCGAAATTCAGACTGTCTTTTCCGGTAACGGCAATAGCCAGGGTATCGATATGGGAATTTTTAATTTTAACGGCAGAATTCCTCATTTCCAGGCCATTGTAAACAAATTTCCGGGTTACCTGCTCTACCAAAGGCGTATAATTCATCAATTTTCCGATCACATTGATGCTGTCTCCCTTTACAGCGAATAATGGTGAAACAAAATTTGCACTGAGGGATTTAAAAGATTTGATAAAAGTTTCGGTAAAGCCGGTTTGTTTATTGCTGTTTATGACAATTACACGGGTTTTCCAATTGGTAATATCGTCGGGGAATTTAACAGAAAACCTGGCCGTTCCGGTTTCATCCGTGATTAACTGCGGCTGCCAAAAGCCTTCGTCAGAGAAATTGGTACGCATGGTTTGTTGCTGTGCAATTAATTCTCCGGCAGCATTAGTACTAACATTTCCATTTTTGGTTTTAATAATGATTACCCCGTTTGCAGCGCGCGAACCGTATATAGCTGTAGCATCTGCTGATTTTAATACATCCATGTTGGTAATATCATCAGGAGAAAGCGAATTGATATCACCGGTAAACGGAACACCATCAACAATAACCATAGGTTTTTCTCCATTTGCAATAGAACTGACCCCACGGAGCCTGATCATATCGTTATTAGTGACATTAAGCCCTGCTGCTCTTCCCATCAACTGATTGGGGGTTATGGTTATTACACTGCCAGTTAACGATTTCTTTTGCACTGAGCCATAACCTACCACCACTACTTCCTGAAGTGCTTTGGTATCTTCTTTTAAGCCTATATCGCCAACATCACCATTTTTCACTTCTCTGGTTAAAGTTTCAAAACCAAGATACGAAACGGATATTTTACCCTTTGAAGGCACTTTAATCCAAAATTTTCCATCCTTATCGGTAGAAACACCCGAACTTAAGCCCACTACTTTTACAGATACCCCTGGCAGGGCCTGCTTATCGGAGGCAGAAATTACCCTTCCACTCATTGTATTTTTAAGCGATGCTGTTTCAAAGTTTTGCTTATTGAAATTTTCAATCACTTCCCGATCGACGGTTTCGGTTGGATAATACTGGTTGTTACGTTTAATGCCTTTGATATAATGATCCAGCCCAATGCTAAAATTATCGGCAGGCGAAATTTTAAAATTACCCCACTCGTAATGGTTCACTCCTTTGGCTTTAATATTGATCTGTTGGGCAATAAAATAGCGGTTATCTTTTAAAAGGAACATCATTTTATACACACCAGCCGTAAATGAAGGTAAATAAGTGGTATTGCCTGCATAAATCTGTACAAAATCGGGTTCATCAGGTTTGTAAATGATTATATTTTTGATGTAAGGCAGCTTTTTGGTAAAAGCGGTATCAATTTTATAATCCAATCTTCCCGTATTGAACAAACCCTGATTTGGATTGGTAAAAAGCTGTGTGGTATAACTCCTCAGGTTTAAATAATCGTCCCATAAACTATCAATTTCATTACTGCGGAGGGCGTATTCGGTATAATTGGTATTTCCGCCATTGTTTCCGAACAAAAGTTTTGGATTAAAGGCCAGCTTATCGTTATATGATTTTTGTTTGATCAGTCCTGGCGTAAAAGTATAGGTATAACCTGTTTCGCGGATAAAATCCTGATTGAGCCCCTCTTTTTTAAATATGAGGTAATTTTCTTTTACAGGTCCGATAAGAAGGTCCTTCCCTGTTGATACGTTGGGCGGTGGGTTCAACAGCAAATCTGTTCCACCGGCGGAAACAATTGCTTTATCACCATCGAAATTATCATGAACCTTAAACATGTACTGGTTAATCCGCTGGCTTTCCTCAAAGGTTAATTCATCAGGGGCATTTTTCAGATCTGCGGTAATCTTACCATATGTTGCCTCATTACCGCTATCGGCGTTAATGCTAATAATTGTTTTTTTACCCTTCACCAATTCAACATTGTAGATCGAAATGTCTTTATTGGCCGTTCTTAATCCAATAAAATGATTTCCGGGTTTGGCAACAAACGAATAACGCGACAATTGATCCGCCTGGCTAAAAAACACCGGCACCCCATCCATAAATACAATATTAACAGGAACAAGCGCGCCTTTCGAAATTACAAAAGGTGCAATCTGGGCAGTAGTATCATTTACAGCTTCCTGAATGGTATAAATATTTTGGGGATGGGTAAATTTATAGTACTCAATGGTATCTAAACCCAGCCGTTTTCCCCATTTTACCCAATCGATATCTTTCTGGCTCTCTAACGAAAGTTCATCTGCTTCAAATTTGATATCCTTCTTTTTGCGTGCATAAAATTTTCTGCTAAAATCAGGCAGTGATGAAAGGTATTCGTTTTTAAACTTCGAAGTAAAGGAATAGGCTGTTAAATCGGTATTGGCAACAGGTTTATCGGCAACATCGGTTACTTTAATCAACATGTTTACCTTTTGGCCCGGATAAACCATATCTGGAGCAATGAGCTTAACATTCAATAAATTGGGGTTGTAAAATGCGCTTACTTCCTGGTTAACTTCTTTATCATCCCAGTAATAATTGATCCTGATATGTGCAGCTTTACTCCCTTTATGCCTGATCAGCGTATCTAATTCATTAGAAAATCCTTTTAACAAAACCTTATTTCCGGAAAAAATGGTATACCAAAACGGCACTTTATTTACGTTATTAACCACTACATGCAGAGAATCTTTACCCTGTACTGCCCCAATGCGCAGCTCAGGGCTAAAATCCGAGAGGAAAATATATTCTTTCAGACCGTCATCAGCTGTAACTTTATAATTTTCGGCACGGTAATCAATTTTTATCAGTTTCGGCAGCTCAACCTGTACAGAGTCGAGTACCACATCATTTATAGAGTAAGAAACGACAGTTGCATTCCTTTTTTCTGATTTATCATTAAGCCGGTAATCGATAAACAAGCTGTCTTTTTTTAATGATGAGGTAATTTCGGCCAATGGTTTTTCATCTCTTTTGAAACTATAGGATAAAAATTTGGTAAAGGATCTGCTTTCGTTATTGCTGTTCCTAAAATCGAAACGGACTGAAAAATCAAAATCAGCTTTTGGGAATATGCTATCGGGCAGAACCAGTTTTGTTTCACCTACGGGATCGAGGGTCAGGCTTTTTTTCCAAAGTGTATCAGGTACAAAAACCTTTGCATTTCCAAACTGCTTTACATGGTTGGTTAAGGCAGTAATTTCGACCCTGCCATCCGGCACTGCCAGTTCATTTTCGTCGGTAGCTTTCATAAAAACCGACACCGGCGCCCCAATCTGATGTTTATCCCTATCGGTACGCACAGCAAAACTCAGCGATTTTAATTCATAATCTTCATAATAAAAGCGCTGGGTAATCAAACTTTCATCCTCTTTTTTGTGCTTTGCTGTAAGGTTTATGGTATAATTGCGGTCTAATTTCAGATTTAAACTATCGGCCAGTACAAAGCTGTAAGCATAGCCCCCATCGTGGTAAGGTTTTATATTTCCTAAAACTTTATTCTTCCCATCTACCACAATGGAAACCGTAACCTCCTTATCCGATATCTTTTTGCCATCCCTGGTTAAAACATAAGCCTTAAACTTCACCGTATCCAAAGGTTTGTATTTGGGCTTGCTAAAAACCATAAACCCGGTATAATCTGACGGCTTTCGAGAGGTTTTATACTTTTTTGAAAAGAGTTTTTTTAAAGGCTGCCAGGTATATTTTATGGGTGGAGTATAGGCCACTTTCTTAAAAAAAGACCAATTATCCCTATAATTGTACCGATCGTTATCAAGTTCGAAGGTAAAGTAATTCGAAATCCCCTCGTATTCTACCTTAATAAAATCTTCTTCCTTCGGGAACGGGGCTTTATAAAGCTGTGCTGCCTGATCAAAGTTGATACGCTTGCCTTTACCTGTTTCTACCCTGGCGTTACTGATATAATTACCTTTTTGATCGGTTAGGTAAAACTGAAATTCTTTTAAATTATTTACGAAATGTAATTCGGCATTGGAAACTGTTTTTAGCCGATACTTTAGTTTGTTCCTATACGTATTGAGGTAAATGTAGTTACCGAATGGAAGTTGTTTTTTATAACTTTTAGCAGTATAAAAACTATCAATAAGGCTGTGAAGAAAATTTTCATTAAAACCATCGGCTCCTTTTGCTGCAATTGCCGCCGTTTCTTTATCGGTTATTTTATAGATATAGGTGAAATATCCGGATTCCCTGCTTTTTGATAACCGATGCTGTGCAGAAAGCTGAAAAGAGAAAAATAAAAAGGCTGCGAACGTTAAAAGTAGCTTCATATAATTGGGTTTATATGAAGATGCAACTTTAGTATCTATTCCACAAAACGTTTGATAATTCTAAGCTTGTGCGAATACTTACCCAATTCCTTATTAAAAATGCCCTGATCGTCAATTGGGTCAATTTTTACCTTGGCCGAGGCATGAATAATCTCATTAGGGCTCAACATAATGCCCACATGGGTAATTCTGCCTTCATCGTTGTCGAAAAAGGCCACATCGCCTGCCCTGCATTCGGCCAAAAAGCCTACCAGTTCGCCCTGTTCGGCCTGTTGTGAGGCGTCGCGGTTTAGTTTTATGCCCAGCATTTTAAACACGGTTTGGGTAAAACCAGAACAGTCTAAGCCGAATAAATGTCTTCCACCCCATAAATATGGGATGTTCTGGAAAAATTTAGCAAAATCGGTAACCTGATCATTGAAATTTACCCCAGTATTATTATGCGCTTCAAAATTTAGTTTAAACTTTTCTTCACCTGCATAACAAAAACCATCCTTTAAAAAGGGAAGGTTGCTCGCCGGACTTAAATGATAGGCACTGCCATCAGCTGCTGTTAACACGTTATTGAAACTTAAGGGGGCAAGTAATCTGCAATCGTGCATTTCTGCAAACTGATTCTGGCTGATTGGTGCCAGCTGTCTGAAATCCATCCAGCCTTCGTAACCATCGTAGCCATTCTGGATCAGCCACCAGCGCTCCTCCTTTTGGATTATTTCTACATGATCGCCAAATAAAAGTTGCGAAACAATTTCTACTTTATCTGATGCATCTGCTCTTAAAGGCGCTACAGCAACCCTACAAATACCGTATTGATTTTCCATTTAAATCTGCTCGTGAAACTATTGTAAAACTAATAAAATACATTCATTGCCTAACATTTTGCCTGCAAATTTGTTATTTTTATGATGTTCACCTTTTAAATATACCGCCATGGATTTTAAAAAAATATTAATTGCCGTTGATAACAGTACCTGCTCAGAAAAAGCGGCTAAGGCCGGTTACGACATGGCCGAAAAATTTGGGGCAGAAGTAGCATTGGTTAACATTATCGAACCTATTCCGGCAAATGTAAATCCCGATTTAACCCTGGCTCCTGTATTTTTGGAAACTTACGACAATAGCGAAGAAAACAGCCACATTTTGCTGAAAGAAATGGAAACAAAGTATGGAAAAGATATAAAAACAACCTATTTAAGTATTGTTGATACCGCAGCACATGGTATTATCCAGCAATCAGATGAGTGGGGATCAGATTTAATTGTTATCGGCACCTACGGACGGACGGGTTTATATCATTTTTTAATGGGTAGCGTGGCAGAACATGTGGCTCGGAAA
>NZ_DJDT01000045.1 GCF_002432345.1 Pedobacter sp. UBA5917 | reverse complement strand
TTACATAGCGCCAGCTTTTAAAGCTTATTTCATTTTTCTGAAAGTTAGGCTAATCCTGCCATTTTCCGTGTCCGATTTTGGTATAGCATGTTGCCAAAGATTTTGAACTTCCTGTGTCATGTATACCAAACTACCCGCAGTTAAATCATAACTGATAAATTGTTCTGGATTTTCAATATTCCTAAACTTTAAAGTTCTTGTTTCTCCTATTGATACAATTGCAACACCTGTGCCGTCTGCTAAAATATCGGTTTGGTCGGAATGATAACCCATTTTCGATTTTCCATCTAAATAATAATTGATTAGACAGTTGTTGGGCTCAAAGCCAATTACGTTTTTTAATTTTTTATTAATGGCAGCAAGTTCCGGTAGAAAATCCTGATAAGGATAATTTATCTGCGAATAATTGTAGGCCTTGCCGAAACTTGCTGTTTTGCGTGCCGTCATTCTTTCATCCCACTTTACTGTTGAGGTTAAAAGATCGAGTAAGTGATTTGGATTATCTATAAAACACTCGATATAGGTGATGTCATTCATTTTATGGAGCATTTGTGTTTGTTAAATATAGATGAGGAATGAAACGATAACTTATTGACCATTTTTCTTATTCCAAACCCTGGTCACATTCTCAACCTGCTGATTAGTCATTTCTTGTGTTCTGATTAAAGTTTTTACACCCTGTATCATCATCATTGATGCTTTTCCGGTTTCGATAAAATACTTTAAATCATTACCGTTTTTTAATTTGATTATCCCAAATGTAAATGGTTTAACATCTTTGAAGTAACCAAACGATACATGTGTTACATCTTCCATACGTCCGAAATTAAAATCTCCGTTTTCTTTGGTAATCAGTTTTCTAGTGGTTAGTATGCTAAAGTTAAAATCATCAATAACTGTTGAAGAAATAATCAGCTCATCATCATCAATTTCTATTAAAATGTTTGGATACAGTTCACTAAAAACGGTATTCGTTTCATAACATTTTGTCCACTTAAAATCATAAGGCTGCATGGTATCTCTTTTTATGGCAGCAATGCAGATATTATATTTAGAACGGTCAGATTTCGTCATTTAAATTTGGGTGCTATTCAAATATAATCTTTCCATTTAAAAAAGGCTTTTCAATTCCTTTTTTTATCAGATATAAACCACTTATCCACTGCTCCTCTAAGTTCATTGTAATCAACCTCATCTTCCGCAACCCAGGCAACAATGCCATCGGGGCGAATCAGTAGGGCGCTTAAACCCAATTGGTTTTTTGCGCTATCGGCAATATATTTTAGCTGTTCGTATTTCTCCGCAAGCGTTTGAAGTTTAACATCGTTCTCAAAATCTAGCAAAATACCTCTACCATCATGCATCATTTCACCAATAGTACTACCGTTCCCGAATTCGAAATTAGGTACACTATAACCTACTAAAGGATGTTGATTGCCCAGATCGTAATGCGTAAAAATTCCCCAAACACGTTCGGCCATGTAGGTAGCACCATCCTGGGTATTCATCAATTCGCTTACAATGGCATGCAGCGCCTTGGCCTGCGGGCTAGGTTTCATAATTTCTACCTGCGCCCTCGACCAATCGAGTACTTTTATGCCCACAGGGTATCGTTCGGTATAATAACTATCGAGCAAGCCTTCTGTTGCGGTGTTGTTAATGGTTGCCGCTAATTTCCAACCCAGGTTCATGGCATCGCCTAAACCCAAATTAAGACCCTGCCCACCCAAAGGTGCATGGATATGTGCAGCATCGCCAGCTAAAAATACCCTTCCGATACGGTAAGTTGTGGCCTGCCTTGCCCTATCGGTCCAGGTGGTGGCGGTATGTAAAGCTGTAAGCGTTACGTCGGTACCCGAAACCTTGCGGAGTACTTTCTGCACATGTTCGAGTGTAATGGGCTGTTCAGAAGCATGGAAAGCACCTCCATCAAAATCCTGAATGGCCATGTAGCCAGGTTGCGACTGCATGTACATGCCCCTTTCGGTAACATTACGGCCCGGGCTGAGTTTTTCGGGGTCTAAAATATCTACCTTGGCGGTGTAGCCTGTAAATTCCGGTTCGGTACCTGCAAATTCGAAACCACCGGTTTTGCGCACCACACTACGGGCACCATCGCAGCCCACCAGCCATTTTGCACTAAAAGTTTCAGTGCCCGACTGGACGGTTACGCTTTCGTCATTTTGATCGAAGCTACTAATTGCGAAACCACGTTTAATGGTTATACCTAAAGTTTCCGCACGATTTGTAAATATGGTCTCCAATTCCGCCATTTCTGAGATCAAACTCGTTTCGGTTGAACCAGGCAGGCGGTATTTCCATCGGGAAGCATCAACATTTCCTTCTAAAAACGGAATACCTGCAAAATGACCTACCTGCCGTTGTGCACCTTGTTTGATTGTTTGGTGCTGATGCGGGTTTTTAAGTTGTTTGTGTATTTGGAGCTCGTGGTATAGCCCGCGGCGGTAAAGTGCCTCGATAGAAGGTGCCGAAAGTCCGCGGATACCAAATGGAAGTTGTTTTAATATTGAGTTTCGGTCTGCCGCCTTTTCGAGGATCAGCACCGAACATTTAGCCAAAGCCAGTTCGCAGGCTAAAAAAAGTCCTACCGGCCCGGCACCCGAAATAATTACATCGTAAAGAGTATGGTTTTGTGCGGATGTACCGCTATTGATTGTCGTATTCATATTTATAATAATTGTAGCACAAAGTTGGGCAATGTGTTTAGCCCAGGCTTGTATAAATACGACAATCGTTCGGTAATCCCGGTTGCAAATCTTATCGTGTGGATACAAATATCAATATTTTTCCGCTCCTATGCCGCGGGGGCATGGTACTTTGGAGCGCCAAAGTACCCAAAGCGCTT
>NZ_DJDT01000177.1 GCF_002432345.1 Pedobacter sp. UBA5917 | reverse complement strand
AGAAACGAGCGTGAGCATTCGAGATGTGCTTGCGCTCGTTTCTAACGAGTGCAGCGATAGCCTTACGATTGTATCGTAAAATCATAATAGTTAATTAATTCAACCGTAAAATACGGTATGTTATTTACACCCTCGTTTGAAACAAGCGTGAGCAACACAAACAAAAAATCCTGTTCAGCATTACCGAACAGGATTTTTTGTTATTTTTTTAAATGATTACTCGTTTACAACGCCCATTTCGCAGAATTTCTCAATCCGCTGCTCAATCATTTTATCTGTTTTTAATTTACCCAGAGTAGTTAAATCTTTTATGATATACTCTTTTAAGATTTTGCCCATCAGCTCTGGATCCTGGTGCGCACCACCAAGCGGTTCAGGGATAATTCCGTCGATAAGTTTATTGCCAAACATATCTTCAGAGGTCAATTTTAGACATTCGGCTGCTTTTTCTTTAAAATCCCAGCTTCTCCATAAAATAGATGAGCAAGATTCAGGAGAGATTACCGAATACCAGGTATGCTCCAACATGTATACTTTATCACCGATACCGATACCCAAAGCACCACCCGAGGCACCTTCGCCTACAACGATACAGATAATGGGCACGCGTAGAACCGACATTTCCAACAGGTTTTTGGCAATTGCCTCACCCTGGCCGCGTTCTTCTGCCTCTAAACCCGGGTAAGCACCCATTGTATCGATAAAAGTAACCACCGGTTTGTTAAACTTTTCTGCCAAACGCATTAAACGTAAAGCTTTACGGTAACCCTCAGGATTGGCCATACCAAAATTGCGGTATTGACGCTCTTTGGTGTTTTTACCTTTCTGGTGCCCGATAACCATTACCGTTTGACCATTAATGGTAGCAAAACCGCCAATAATCGCCTTATCATCCTTAACCGTTCTATCACCATGCATTTCGATGAAGTCATCGCAGATCATGTTAATATAATCGAGGGTTTGTGGGCGATCGGGGTGACGGCTCATCTGAACCTTGTTCCAACCGGTTAAATTTTTATATAAGTTATTGGTAGTTTCTTCTAATTTACCATCAAGCTCATCTAACGTGGCAGACATATCTACCTTTGTTTTTTCGGCAACTTGTTTAACCTTTTCTATCTGCTGAACTAAATCGGCAATAGGTTTTTCAAAATCGAATGATGTTTTTATCTGCTGCATAATTGAACCACAAAAATAAGTAATTATTTTTAGTTTGTAACCAACAGTTTTTCGTTTGCGTTTTTTGAGGCGGTAAATCGCTTTAGCAAGGCTGACAAAAGAACGTTACAAATACGATTTATTTCTGTTTTTTATTTGGAAAGCAGTTGCAGTGTTACTTGGGTTATGTTCTGCCCTGCTCTCCCTCCACCCGATGAAAAATCGGGATCCGTCCGATCAGGTTTAGATTATAACTGCTTCAGCTACTATGAGGTTTTTTTGTACCACCGCCCAGATTACCACCAAACGTTCCTAACAGAACGTTAACGCCAATTGTACAATTGGCTACCCACGAAGCGTCCCAATGGGACGCAAAAGTGATATTAGCGCTATTCAGAATTTCCGTACCACAGGCCAATATCAAAAAAAGGTTCGTGAAAACACGAACCCCTGTGATGTTTTTAATACACCCTAATCTTAAAATCCTTAAATCCTCCTAATCCTGATTAAAATTTAGCAGCTTCGCCCGGCTTTGGTAATGCTTTTTTAATAAACTCGCGGATGTGGTTATTTGCCGTTTTCAGGTCATCTTTGCGGAGGTACATCATGTGCCCACTACGGTAACCTTCCCAGCTCATTCTATCCTGTAGTTTACCCGCAGCATCTAGCTGCCACATACTATATTTCGCATTAAAGTAATCGCAGGCACCATCGTAATAGCCCGATTGCACCAACAAGTGCAGGTACGGATTCTGCGCCATGGCCTGGCGGAGGTTATCGCCCGTTTGGTCGCCGGTTTTATCCCAGGGGTATACTGAGCCGAACATGTTGTATTTTAAATCTGTTTTATAATTCAATTCGTTGCGGATGTACATGTTAATGGCCGGGGTAAACGAATGCAGCCACGAAGTAAGTTCGGCATTATAGTCAGGCCCTTCGCCGGCACCCATTTTATCGATGCCGCGGTAACGCGAATCCAATCTTCCAACAGTAAAACCTTTATCCCTTAACAGTTCTTTCCAAAAGAAATCAGTAGGTACGTTGAGGTTATAATCTAAAATCACTTTTTCCGAAAGGCCTGAGTAACGGGCCATTTTTACCGCAATGGCTTTCTTTTTATCAACGCTTAACATTCCGCCCTGCGAAATGGCGGGAATGAGCTCATTGATGGTAAAACTTTCTACTTCAGGCAACATGGCCGTTAAATCCTTAGCCTGTAAATCGGCTGCCAAAGCTTTGTGGTACCATGCGGTAGCTGCAAAATAAGGTAAACGCAGCGCAGCATCAACGGGGCCGCTACGCTCGATACCCAACTCGGTTGGCGATACGAGAACTACACCGTTTAAATACATCCACTGATTGTTCTGCAGCTCTAAAGCCAATCCCGAAACACGAGTGGTACCATAACTTTCGCCGATTAAAAATTTCGGAGAGGCCCAACGGTTATTGCGCGTTACAAAAGTATTGATCCACTCGGCCAGGTATTTGATATCGGCACGCACCCCAAAAAATTTATTACCGGGAATATCTTTGCTCACCGCCCTCGAATAACCTGTATTAACCGGATCGATGTAAACCACATCGGCCACATCCAAAATAGAATATGGATTTTCTTTATAACCATAGGGCTGAACAGGGTAACCTTCGTCATCGATATTCAGTACCACCGGACCGGTATAGGCAATGTGCATCCAAACCGAAGCAGAGCCCGGACCGCCGTTAAAAGAAATAACCAAAGGCCTTTTATCCTTGTTCTGTACATCGCTGCGTTCGTAATAAGTATAAAATAAGCCTGCAATGGGTTTTCCATCTTCGTCCCAAACCGGAAGCGTGCCCGTTGTAGCTTTGTAGGGAACAGCTTTTCCATCAATGGTTACCGAGTGGTTGGTTACAACCGAACTCTCTACCTTTATCGTTCTTTCATTTCCTGATGGCTTGGGTTCATCCTTAACCGTAACCTGCGTAGTGGTTACCGTTTCTTTCGGTTGATTTTTTTTCGGTCCCTGTTGCGCATGTACAAACAAAGTGGCACACAGAAATGTAGTGAGTATAAATCTGAATTTCATTTAGAAGTTAGTTTGGTGCATAAATATCAAATTAATGCGGCGTTAATCAAAAACAACAATGTAAATGTTACCATAAAAAAACCGGTATTGCTTTTGGCTATACCGGTTGCGCAAAAAACTCCTGCCATAAAGCAGTAGGCTCTTTTATTAAGGGTAATAAATTAAATAACAACGGCTTCGGCGCCGACCTCTGCAATCTGCCAACCTATAGTGGGGTTTCCGGTTACAAGCACATCTACAAAATACTCGTAATAAGAGCCGGCTTTATAACCTTTAAAGCGATCGGCATAAATGGTACCTGTTGAGTGTGAAACACTGGTTAAAGGAATACTCCCCTCGCCCTGGATGGTTACGCTAATACTGGAATAAACCTGACCGGTAGTGTATGTAAGTGTTGCAACTGCGGGCAGACCATTACTGGTGGTAAAGTTTTTGGTAACCGTAATTACAGACGGTGGTAATTTCGTTTTCTGCGGGATGGTGTTTCTTTCGGGCGTAAAACTACTGAAAAGGAAAAGGCTAAAAGCCAGTGTTGTTACCAATAAAGAGATTGATTTTTTCATGTGATCCGGTTTAAATAGGTTTAAGTTTACACAATGGTTTTTGTTTGGGATACTGCTGTGCTAGCTAAAGATAATCTTTTCGATACCAGGCCCTTACAACAAATACTGCGCAAACGTTTGTCCAAAATACATTACAAAAAAGCCGACAATGCATCATGCAATGTCGGCTGTATTATAAACCGGGATGATTTATAATTATTTATCCCACCAAACTTTACCTACCAGCTTATCGCCGCCGGGAACAGCAGCAGAAGCCGCTTGATAATTGGTTGCATTAGAAACGCCCTCAAATAGTGGATATGGGAACCTTCGTGGAATTGATCCGCCGGTATTGGTATTTGGATACACGATAGGTACAAGTGCCGGAAGACCTGTTCTCCTCCAGTTAGACCAGGTTTCGTAAAAATCCAACATCGTAATGGTATGTGCCCAATATTGTGTAGCAATCATATCTAAACCATTTGCAGGTACATAAGGGTGTGCCACCAGATATGCAGCAGCATCAGAAGCACTTACAGCCATTGATGGATCATACTGTGATAAATACGTCATAGCCGAAGTTACACCTGCATTATAATGCGTAGCTGCAGTTCCGCCGATATTGTAACGCTGTGCGGCCTCTGCCCAAAGCAGCTCTGTTTCTGCATAAGTTAAAATAAAGGTGTTACCGTCTCTTTTGAGCATACCAGGATTTGGTGAAGAGTAATCCGTAAAATCGGTATAAGAAGGATCCTGACGTACATCCCTACCCGCAATACCACTTAAATCTTTACCGTTCGGCATTCCTTTTTGTACAGCAGCAGTAGTAACAAAAGCAGGGTTCTGTGTTTTGGTAACATCGGTTAAATATAACTTGGTTACTGCTACTTTGCTTAAACGCGGATCGTTATTTGTTTTTAAATAGTTGATAAAGGTACTACTCCATCTGGTGTAGAAATTTTCCTGTCCGCCATCACCCAGTAAAACCTGTGCATTTCTATTCTGGGTAACACGGCCACCATTTGCATCATGCTTAAAAATGGCATTATCAGCTTCGCTTGTCATGGTTTTACCTACAGCTTTGTTAATGTAAGTTTGCGCCAGTGTTGCATCTGCCTTGGTTAACCTCATAGCCATACGCAGCATTAAACTGTTCCCAAAACGTTTCCATTTGGCAACATCGCCACCAAAAACAAGGTCGCCGGTTACGGCATCACCACTTGCACTTAACGCAGTGCTGGCTTCATCCACTTCTTTTAATAGATCGGTATAAATAGCCTGCTGAGAATCATATTTAGGATATAAATTACCGGTATAGTAACCTTTTCCGGCCTCAAAGTAAGGAATATCACCATATAGATCTGTTAATCTTTCAAAAGTAAGGGCTTTCCAGATCCTGCCCATCTGATAAACGTTATTGTACTGTGTTTTGCCTTTGGTAAACTCTACCAGGTCGGCAGCATATTTAACCTGATCGGGATAGGCTTTTTCCCAATATGCAGCAGTATAACCTTCGTTAAGCATATATTTATCGCCGGCCCAGTAACCGATTACCGACGACATGCCCTGCATCATGGTGGAGGCATAGATTAAGTTACCCCTCCAGGTTTCGTAGGCAAAATCGATACTGCCGGTATAATTTAACTGTGCGGTAGATAACAGAAAGTTTGGATTATATTGTTCCTGACCCACAGAAACCGGGTCGGTATTTATTTTTTCGAAGTCTTTTGTACAACCAGCTATTAAGGTTAATCCTGATAATAAAAGTGGTACGTATAATTTTGTGATCGTTTTCATTTTCAATTCGTTTAAAGGATTATAACTTAACACTTAAATTTAAACCATAGGTACGCACAGGTGGCACACCGCCCAACTCCATCCCCGGAATGGTAGCATTGTAGCTCGATTCGGGATCGATGTTATCGGTTTTCTTCATGAGGATAAATAAGTTACGACCAACGAAACTTAGGTTTAAGCCCTTAATTTTATTATTGAATAATTTACCGGGGAAATTATAACCTATGATAACCTGGCGGAATTTGATAAAGCTCGCATCCTGAACAAATTGTTTTGAAACGTTATTGGCAAAAGTGCTATAGTAGTTTGCCGCATTAATGCCTAAAGCATCGCGGTTTTCCAAAGTAGCTTGGTGCAATCCGAATACATAACCATAATAATCGGTGGCCGAGAAGATTTTACCACCCCATTTGCCGTCGATTAAGAAAGATAGATTAATACCTTTATAACTAAATTCGTTATTCCAGCCTGCTGTCCATTTGTTGTATGCAGATCCATAAGGCTTAAGCTCACCTCTTTCAGGGATACCATTTACATCTTTTACAATATTTCCGCTGGCATCATATTTATAATCATAAGCCATTACCTGTGCAACGGCCTTACCTTCTAAATTCTGTAGGAAACCAACATTGCTGCGTGATGTGGCTAACAATTGTGAAGAAGTACCTGGTGCAAGCGTTAACACTTTATTATCGTTGTACGACGCGTTTACACTCGAAGTCCAGTTGAAATCTTTGTTACGTAATATCACACCAGATATTAAAGTCTCTATACCGCGGTTCTGTAATCTACCGATATTTAAAACGGCCCCACTATAACCTGTTGTGGTTGAAGCAGGCACCGGAAGAATTTCATCTTTTGATCTTTTATTGTACCAGGTAAAATCGAAGCTCAAACGATCGCCGAAAAACCTCATCTCGGTACCAATCTCCAGTTCGCTGGCACTTGATGCCCTTAAGCCCGAGTTAGGGATAGAACTGTTTACAATGTTACCCAACGAGTTACCATTAATGGTTTCGCTGCGCAGGTTGTAATAAAGCTGTGTTTGGAAAGGTGTAGTGGCCTGGCCAACATTTGCATAACCGGCCCTTAATTTACCAAAGCTCATAAACGATGGTTTCCACAATTCAGAGAAAACAAATGATCCGCTAATGGCAGGGTAAGTAGAACTCAGTTTATTATCCTTTCCGGGTGCGGCCAGTGTAGAAAACCAATCAGTCCTCAAACTTCCTGTTAAATACAGGATATCTTTATAAGTTACCTCTAATGTACCATAAACAGATTGTGTTTCCTGATCAAACTTGTAAACCGAAACCGATTTACCTCCGGTATTGGCCAGGGTATAAATACCAAAAAGCTGGAAAGAGGCACCCCCATTTGTTGTTCCTTCACTCTTGGTACGGCGGAAACTGGCACCCACATTCGGGGTAATCGAAATATCGTCAATCTTGAATGATTTACCGATCAATCCATCCACATTGATATCCGAAAACTTACTGATCTGCTCGGTATAACCACCATCTGCATCATAGGCTGTACCCGAAGGTGTTACAGCTAAATAATTATCGTTATACGAATCCCTACCTGCACGTGCCTGTAAAAACAGACCGTTATCAAAAGTATATTTCGCATTTACCGAACTCAATAAACGTTCTCTTTTGGTATCGTGGATAAAGTTATTTGCGGCAAACCATGGGTTTGTGGCATAAGGGTTACCGGTATTGTACGAAAGCTCTGTTCCATCAGGCTTTGTTCCGGGCTGTAATGTAGCGATATTAACACTGGTAGGTAAAAAAGCCGCATTATAATTGGCATTACCCGCACCATCTGATACCATCGGACGATTTTTGGCCTGCTCCAAAATATAATTGAAACGTGCATCTACAACCAGGTTTTTAATCGGATCGAACGTACCCGATAAAGTAAAATTCTGTCTGTTTAAACCCGAATTAGGCACAACCGATCTATTGGTAAGATCGCTGCCCGATAAACGGATTACACCACCGGTAAAAGATTTGTTCAATGCAAGCGTATTGGTAAAACTTCCACCTGTACGGTAAAAATCTTCAATATTGTCTTTCTGTGCCGAATATGGTCTGCTTACCCCATCAAACTGGATTACATTAGATCCATCCAAAGGTGCGCCCCAGCTCGAACTTCCGGTTGATGCTGCCGCAAGCTGTGTAGCAGGCTTTTGCCCGTTTACCCCTTGTCCATAAACATATTGCCAGTTGGTTCTGTCCATTACCTGTTCGGCAACGTAGTTACTGCTAAATTCGATGCTGTTTCCTTTCCCGCTTTTGGTGGTAATCAAAATTACACCGGCTTTTGCCCTGTTACCATACAATGCAGATGCCGCAGCACCCTTTAGTACCGAAATACTTTCAATATCATCAGGATTAATATTGCTGATCGCGTCTCCAAGATCGGGAGCGTTATCGTATTGACCACCATTGTTTCCAATACCGATTGTGCTACCAAAACCAACAGGGGCACTTTCCATCGGAATACCGTTAACCACATATAATGGCTGGCTTGATGGACCTAAGCTTGATACCCCACGGATGGTAACGTTTGTTGCCGCTCCGGCACCGCCAGAAGTACCGGCAATATCCAAACCTGCCACTTTACCTACCAAAGAGTTGGTAATGTTGTTTTCGCGTGCCTGGGTTAAGGTTTCGCCACCAATCTGCGTAACCGAATAACCCAAAGCCCTTCTTTCTTTTTTGATACCCAAAGCGGTAACTACCACATCGGTAAGCTGTTTTGTATCTTCTGTTAAAACAATATTGATTGTGGTTTGCGAGCCGATAGGCACTTCTTTGGTCTGAAAACCGGCATACGAAACCACCAAAATTGCATTTTCGGGCGCATTCAGGGCAAATTTACCGTTAATATCGGTCGATGTTCCTATTCCTGTACCCTTAACCCTAACGCTTGCGCCGGGCAAAGCGCCTCCAAGCGCATCTTTTACCGTTCCCGAAATCGGAACTTCTTTATTTTTGCTAATGACGATCAAGCCACCATCAGAAACAGAATATTTCAGGTTCGTTCTGTTTAAGATAGCTGCCAAAACATCGGTAACCAAAGTATTGGTTACAGTAATGCTTACATCCTTATTAACGGGAACGTAAGAAGAGCTGTATACAAAATGGTAACTGCTTTGCTGCTCAATAATCTGTAAAACCCTGGCCAGTTTTGTTTTTTTGACATCCAATGAAATTTTTTCCTGGGAAAAAACAGATGCAGAAACATTAAGGCAGGTAATGAACACCATAATACAGGCTAGTTTCATTAGCATAATGAATTTTAGGAGCGCTTTATATTTTGGGCGCCCTTGCAGTAAGTAATAATAAATCATATTTTTGTTTTTTTTGGTTGCATAAGTTCTTGGCAGCAATCTGTTTGCGCATAAACTGCCATTAATTGATCAAAAAAGAAATTTTAGAGGGCGGTGCTCCAACACCGTCCTTTTTTTATTCCTATTTTGAGATGATCACCTGTTTTCCCTTTATCTCATATTTAAAATTATTTTCGGTTGCTTTTAATGCGTGTAATACTTCTTCTATACTCTCGTTCGTAATGGTTGCCGTAAAACGGTATTTTTCCAATGCCGGATCGGTAAAACTGATCTCCACATTGTACCATTTCTCGAGCACGTTTTTAATTTCGTCAAAATCCTGGTCGTAAATTTCGATCCTGTTCTGTGTCCAGGCCGTTTCTACAATGGTACTGTCCTTAATTTTGGTATAATGGTTAATGGTAATTTCCGGTTTTGGCGTTATGGGCTTAACCAACCTGTTTTTCTGCTGTTGCGGCAGGGCCTTGTAAAAGGTAACTTTCTGGCTTGGTTTTAAGGTAATTACCCCCCCGTTTCCGTTTACGCCCTCCATGGTAATTAAACCACGGATAAGGGTTGCCTCCGAGCTGGTTTCGTCCGGATAGGCCTTTACGTTAAATGCGGTACCCAATACATTGATATTAAAATCGCTGGTATGCACTTTAAAAGCTTTATCCTTATTGTGTTTTACATCAAAAAAAGCTTCTCCGGTTAGCTTAACTTCCCTGCATTTATCGTTAAAATCCTTCGCCAGCGATAAAACGCTCCTGGCATTTAAAAGTACCGAGGTACCATCGGGTAAAATAATTTTTTTACGTTCGCCGCTTTTCGTGGCAAAAGTATAAACCATCTGTGCTGCTTTATCTGTGCCATTAGTTATGTTATAGTTATTATAAATTAAAACTGCACCTAGCACTAAAACAACTGCGGCAGCAATTTTTAACCATAAATAGCGCTGCAGTTTTACCACTTTTTCTTCAGTGGCAGGGAACATATTTTCCTTGAAATTTTCTACCTGTTTAATCAGCGGACGTTTGTTTCCGCTCAATATTGCATAAAGTTTTTTTGCTTCTGCTATTACCTCCGCCTGTTCGGGGTGTGCATTAATATACTTCTCCCAATATCCAATGCATAGCTTATCTGTTCCGGCGCAGTATTGCTGGAAAGTGCTATCGACCAAAAAGTCTTCCGCATTGAATTTACTTCTATCAACCATTCTTGTTTGCCTTTTATATATCAGTGCCTAAAAGCTTTACTTTTTCCTAAGGAAATTTTAACTTTTTTTTAACATTACCGAATATATGCCTTGCAATAGCTTTAAATGAAGAAATTTAATTTGCAGAAAGTGACTTCCGAAGTCTGAAAGGGTTATTCGCCGGAAAAACTTCCGAAGTTTAAAAGGATATGAGCGCAGGGAAAACTTCGAAAGTTTTCTGATTACTTTTTTGGGGCGTTTTAACACGCTATCCGCTGTATCTCTTGGTTACCCTTCGACTCCGCTCAGGGTGACACCCAGAGGATGCCGCTTCTATCGTTAACGCGGAGCTTGGGCATATCTTCCGAAGTTTAAAAGGATCTGAGCGTTAGAAAAACTTCGGAAGTTTCGAGGCAAAGGGCAAAGATCCATTAATATCTGTTGGTTTAAAGGAATACCCATCATTGTAAATAGAATGTTTTTCTCCTATTTTCTTGAAAGCAGATACAGTGCTTTTCGGCACCAACAGTCCCACCCTGCGTTACAAATCCTCGCCCTCATACTTCGGGCTGTGGGTTTTCCACTTCGCCCGGGTTTAGCTTACAGGGTGGGCATAACTATTGAAGGTTTTAGCGATCGCTGGAACAGAACCTTGTTAAATAAACCCGACAGAGCGGGTAGCCCGCATCCCGATTTTTCATCGGGAGAGGACTACAAGCGATGGCGGGACTACAGCACCAATGAAAAGCAGAACGTAGGTTTTCAGAAAAAAATAAATATTAGGGTTATAACTTAACCTGTGCTGGTTACTTCACTTAGATTTACGAAGTCATGCCCCCCGCACATGCTTTCGTTAGACTTCGTAAATGGCTACGAATTAAATTCTTTCCGCAGGATTTTAAGCGCGTCGTAAATGGTATTGTAGGCTGTTTTTATGGTTTGGTTGCTTTGCTCGGCAATCTGCTCATAACTTAATCCGTCAAAAAACTTTAAATGGATCAGCTGTTTCTGCCGGAAGGTTAATTTTTCGAGTGCATTTTTAAGCTGGTGTTTCACCAGTTCGTCGCTCTGTACCTTAACAATAAACTCTTCGTAGCTCATTTCCATCCAATCGCCATCGGCACCGGCATTACAAAGTGCATCGTTAATTTTGCGCTTCCGTTCGAGGATACGGAGCAATTTCCGTTTTAAAAAGGTACGCAGGTAGGCTTCAACATTATCAACCCTGGTTAAACTTTCGTGTTTTTCCCAAATGGTGGTAAAAACCAGGTCGGTGGCTTCGCTGGCGGTATCGGCATCTGCGCAAACCCTGATCCCGAAATTAACCAAAGGATAATAAAGCGCCGAATACAGATCAAAAAACGCATCTTTATCGCCAGTCCGTAGTCGTTCCCATAATAAATGATGCGCTAATCTGTTATCCATTAATTTGTTAGTTGTTATCACAATATTAACTAAAAACAACAAGATTATTACCTACAGATTTTGATGAAAGTGAATTTCTCGCCCTATTTGTATAAAAAACTTTTAATGCTGTAACATTTTTTCGGAATGGTATACTTATCGGGCAAAAATTAGATTTTGAAAAAGACAGACTTAGAAATAGAATTCGAAACAAAATTAAAAGATTATAAACTTTTGATTTATAAAGTTTGCCGTATGTATGCAAACAGCCACGACGATATCCAGGACCTGTACCAGGACATTATCATCCAGCTTTGGAAATCGTATGCCAAATTTAGGGGCGAGGCCAAATTTAGTACCTGGCTGTACCGAATTGCCATTAATACTGCGCTTACCAATTTCCGCAAACAGAAACGCAACATTCAAACCAGCGATGTTGAGCTGCAAAACATCCAGATACCTTATGAGGAAGATATAGGATTAAAGGAAGAGCAGCATCAACAGTTATATGCCGCTATCCAGCAGTTGAATGATGTAGAAAAATCGATCGTGATGCTGTACCTCGAAGATAAATCTTACGATGAAATGGAAGAAATACTGGGAATCAGCAATGCTAACCTCAGGGTAAAAATGAACCGCATAAAAGACAAATTAAGAACCTTTACCAACAATAAATAATATGGAACTAGATAACTTAAAAAATAGCTGGAATAGTATAACAGTTGATTTAAACCGAAATGAATTTGATATTGTAACGGCTACCAAGAAAGAAATGGAATCGCCTTTAGGCGATCTGAAAGCGATGTCGAAAAGACAATTGATTACATTGCCCCTGCTCATTGTTTTTTTGGCTGTAATGACTGCCACTGTACCGGATATGAAAAACCAATTACTGGTTTGGATGGCATTTATCGTACTCCCATTAACAACCATTCATTATTATTTCAACCTTAAACTGATCAATAACCTGGAAAACAATGAAGGAGCTGTTAAAAACGATTTTCAGAGAAAGGTAAAGCAGCTCATCGGCAACAACAACCTCTACCTTAACCTTACAAGGGCAGCAATTTTGATACTGGTTGTAATTACAGAGTTATTGATCCAGAACAACAACATGGGCTTAATACCAGGAATAGAGATGATGAAATCGCTTATGCTGCCACTACGTTTATTGATTTATGCAGGGGTAATGGGTGTGCATTATTTATTAAGCAGGTATACCTTTAACCGATATTTTGGCCGGTACCTAAAAAGGCTGAAAGGCTTATTGGCGGAGATGGAGTAATCCGAACTATATAAATTAACTTTCGGTTCGTGGCGACACGAACCGAGGCTAAAAATGTTTGCGCTCGTTTCCAAACGAGTGCATAAATAGCTAAACGATTATATCGTTTGTAAACGATAAACTATTCAACGCTCGTTAAGAAACGAGCGTTAGCGAAAAGTATGTGTCTAAAAAAACCTATCAGGTTTTAAAACGGCATCGCCCTCAATGAGGCTATTGAAAAACAATATACTACGAATTAAACCTGATAGGTTAAATATTACTTCAAAGCAGTTTTACTATAAATGTGGTATTCTCCGGGAGCCAATGTTCTGGCATAAATACTGGTGCTTAGATTAATACCGGTGCCAACTGCATCAACCCAGGCACCTGCCGATCCGAAATCGATATTAGTCGTTTGACCTACTACATCAAAATTACCCACTACCACCACAGTATTGCTTCCTTCGGTTAACTTAATGTATTTAATGGCCCCAGCCAGGTTGTAGGTTGAACTGTTTGAATTAAAAATGCTGTTGTTCTTTTTCAGCCTGATAAATTTCGCATAAGCATCGTACAATGCCTTGCGGTTAGGGTCGCTGTAATAATCCCATTTAATCGGTTTTTCGCCTGTTCTACCATTAAAATCGATGTTGATATCGTAACCCAGTTCGCCAAACTGCCAAACCATTTTTGGTCCGGGGATGCTGAACAGGAATGCAGCAGCAAGCTCTTCCCTTTTTAATGAAGTGGCCAGATTTCCTTTAATCACGTAACTATCAGATGCATTTCCGTAAGTAATGTTTTTATAGTTTAAACGCTCCTCATCGTGACTTTCGCCATAAGTAACCAAACCATCGGCTTTGGTAAAACCGTGATTGGCATAAAAGCCCCACTGAAAATTGGAATTATCCAGCCAGCCCATTGTGGCTTCGTTCATATTATAATTCAGGTTGTTCCAAAGCATCATACCATCATCGGCCAATACCTTTTCTTCTGATTCTTCTGCAAAATGTTCTAAAATCACATAAAAATTAGGATCCAGGCTTTTGATGTAACCATTATAATCTTTCCAAATGGCCACACGGCCAGCATCGTATAACCTGAACTGCGAATCATCTGTTGATTGTTTCTGCGTAAAGCCCTTAGAAAGATCGAAGCGGAAACCATCAATTTTATATTGCTGCATCCAAAATTTCATTACATCTTTCGAAAATTTCCTGGTGGCAGCACTTTCGTGGTTAAAATCATAGCCCACATTAAAGGGATGTTTGGCATCAACATTAAACCATGGACTGTTTGCAGTAGGTTTGGAGCCATCAAAATACAGTTGCACCATCGGCGATTGTCCGAATGAGTGGTTCAACACCATATCCATAATTACAGCAATACCGCGGCCATGGCATTCGTCGATAAAATTCTGCAGAGCGGTTTTAGTGCCATAATATTTATCGGGTGCAAAATAAAATGAGGGATTATAACCCCAGCTAAGGTTGCCTTCAAATTCGTTTACGGGCATTAACTCAATGGCATTAATCCCCAGGCCAGTTAAATAATCGAGCTTAGCCAATGTTGAGGCATAATTATGATCGCTTGTAAAATCGCGGATCAGCAGTTCATAAATCACGAGGTTATTTCTATCCGGACGGGTAAAACTATTATTCTTCCAGCTATAAACCGGCTGATTTGCCTGCATTATACTTACAATCCCTGTGGTTTTACCTGTTGGATAGGCCTTTAAATTTGGATAGGTAGCCGCCGTAATATATTGATCGTTATCAGGATCGAGCACTTTCTCGCAATAAGGATCTGCAACTTTTAAGTTCCCATCTACATAAAACTGATAAGCATATTCGGTAGCTGGGTTTAAATTATCGATCTGCAGCCACCAGTAATTTCCATCAATGGTATTTTTCATTGGCGATGCCGTTGTAGACCAATTGTTAAATTCACCGATCAACGAAACCGATTTTTTGTTCGGCGCATACAGGGTTACAATGGCCGATGTACCATTATTGATAAACACTACACCATCTTTGGCACCCGCAGGTAAATCGGCTTTTTGATTGATAGGTGTTGGTTCTATACCGCCATCCGATGCTTTTTTACAGGCTGTGTTAAATGCTGTTACCAATAGCAATAAATAAATAATCTTTTTTGCTTTTTTTGTTTCGTGCAGACAAGAAACAAGGCGGTAAATAATTTTCTTCATTTGATTAAAATTTCAAGGTTTATTCTGGTTTGTGGTGACAAGGGCCAAGATGAGGGGCATAGCACAGCTTATCTACTTCGGTCTGTGTCCTCACAGACTGAAATATTAAATGGAGATATTGCTAATGGTCTGTGAGAACACAGATCATGGGTATTTACACAGATCTATTTTCTTCTACTTCGAGCTTTGAAGCTAAAACTTCATCAGTTTTCTTTGGTTCGCGGATAAATACATAACAGATTACAGCGGCTAAAATCATCAATCCGCCTCCTAACTGCACCGCTAAAAGCCTGTCGTTATTAAGTACATTCCGCATTAACCAACCAAAACCAAGCGAAGCAATAATTTCGGGTAATACGATAAAGAAATTGAAAATGCCCATGTAAATCCCGATTTTGTCTTTGGGTAGCGAGCCGCTTAACATGGCATACGGCATAGAAAGTATGCTGGCCCAGGCAATACCAACGCCCGTCATACAAAGGTAAAGCATGTTTTTATCGTGCACCCAGGCTACGCTGATCAAACCTATTGCGCCGCAGATTAAACACAGTGCGTGTGTGGTTTTACGTCCCAATGTATCGGCAATTTTAGGTAAAACTAAGGCAAATAAAAAAGTAATTACGCTATAATAAGCGAGGGTTAAACTGCCAAAATCGGCCCCGTGCGCATAAACCGGATCGGCAGCATCTTTACCGCCAAAAACATTTACGGCAACAGCTGTGGTATAATAAAACCACATTAAAAATAATCCCGGCCAGGTAAAAAACTGCACTAAAGAAACGATCTGCATTCTTTTAGGCATGTTGCTTAAAGCGCTAAAAATTTCCTTCGCACCACCACCAAAACCTTTGTTGCTCTGTTTTACCTTTTCTTTAAAATCTACTTCCTGTGGTGGATATTCTTTGGTAGTAAAAACCGTGTACAATACTGCCGCGAAAAAGAAAAATGCACCGATATAAAAAGAGAATTTCACATTTTCAGGGATATTGCCTTGCGTTGCAGTATTGGTTAAGTGGAAAACATTGTTCATAATCCATGGCAATGCCGAAGCTACACTTCCGCCCAAACCAATCATCATACTCTGCATAATAAAACCACGGTTAACCTGACTATCAGGTAATTTATCGGTAACAAAAGCACGAAAAGGTTCCATGGCAATGTTGCCAAAAACATCTAAAATCCAGAGTAATCCTGCGGCCATCCATAAAGCACTACTATGTGGCATAAAAATCAAAGCGATACTACTCACAATGGCACCGATCATAAAATAAGGCCTTCTTCTGCCCCATTTTGGGTGCCAGGTACGATCGCTCAGGTAACCGATAATGGGCTGAACCAACAAACCCGTTAAAGGAGCTGCTAAAAACAACAAAGGAACCTGATCGGGATTGGCACCAAGGTTTTCGTAAATACGCCCCATATTGGCCCGTTGTAAATCCCAACCGAACTGGATCCCGAAAAACCCCACGCTCATATTAATGATCTGTGCAAGTGTTAATTTGGGGTTCTCGAATATTGTTTTTAAGCTCATTTCGTATAGTTTAAGCGCTTAGCGCATGGCGTTATGTTTTATCATTGCTTTAATATTGCACTAGCAAGCATCTTATTTTTTACCGCAAAGGGCGTGGAGATAAGAGCAAAGAGACACAAAGTGAAAATTAAATCCAACCCCTGCCTGCTTTGCGCTACTCTTAGCGGTTAATTATTTATTTCTTATTTTAAAACTCAATCACCTGTGCGCTAACCGGCGCCAAGGTTACAGGTATGCTTGTTCCTGCAGGGATATTTAGTTTTTTATCTGTTAACAGCTCAGTAACTGGCGATGAACTTTTAACTTTTAAAACCTGCTCTGGGATTTCGATATTGGCCGTCAAAGTTTGTGTCCTATCGAAATTGGCTACTACCAATAAGCGCTGCTTGCCAGAGTAACGGATAAAAGCATACATGCGGTTGTTCATATTACCGGTAACGGGCACTTCATAAATTCCGCCGTTAATTACAGCATCACTCGTAGAAGTTACTTTTAATAGTTGTTTATAATAAGCCCTTAAGTTTTGTTGCGAGGCATTTAATTTGTGACCATCAAACAAGCCGCCATTCATCCATTTCTGGTGGTTCGGAACACCCCAATAATCAAAAATAGTGGTACGGTTATCATCTCCGCCAAAACCCTCCTGCCCTTTACCCGGTTCGCCAACTTCCTGCCCGAAGTACAGCATTACCGGCCCGGCGCCCAATGTTGCCGAAACAACCATTGCAGGTAAAGCCAGTTCAGCCTTGCCTGCAAATCCTGCCGATGCGATGCGTTCTTCGTCGTGGTTTTCTAAAAAGCGTAACATGTGTTTGCCAAAACCAGCGCTTTCTACCTGCCACACGTATTTTATCGCCGCTACATCTGCAGTTGGTTCATTTCTGATTAATTTTTTAAGGCCATCATATAAACCCACTTTATCATAGAGGTAATCAAATTTACCTTCGTCTAAATATTGTTTATATACTTTTGGATTATAAGCTTCTCCAAGGAAAATCAGATCGGGATTTACTTTTTTAACCTGCGGAATTACCCAGCTCCAGAAAGCAATAGGTACCATTTCGGCCATATCGCACCTAAAACCATCAACGCCTTTACGTGTCCAGTAGGTTAAAATATCACGCATTTTAAGCCATACCGGTGGAATAGGATCGAAATAGTTTTTTTCATCGTTCTGATAATCCACACCATAATTTAACTTGATGGTTTCGTACCAATCGTCGTATTTGGGCTGGGCCGAAAATACATTGTTACCGGTTGCTTTTGCAGGGTTCTCTTCAAACCTACTATCCTGAAGTTCGGAAAGTGGTGTTTTTTGTCCGTTTGTAGGCACAGTTAATACTTGTCCAGGTATATAATAAAAATCGTTTTTAGGACTAAATGCTTTAGTTACCTCATCCTGCGCACCAAAGTCGGTAACGCCATTGGGTTTTGCATAAGAATGGTAACTCCGGGCCACGTGGTTGGGCACAAAATCGATCAGTACTTTTAAGTTTTTGGCATGTGTTCTTTTAACCAATGCCTCGAACTCTTTCATCCTGTTTTTAACATCAACCGCCAGATCGGGATCAACATCGTAATAATCGCGGATGGCATAAGGCGAACCCGCCCTGCCTTTTACCACATCGGCATCATCAACCTTGATTCCATAAGCCGAATAATCGGTTAAGCTGGCATGGGCAATTGCACCTGTGTACCAAACATAATTTACATGCAGCTCTTTTATGCCATCAAGTGCTTTATCAGTAATATCATTAAACTTACCGGAACCATTTTGTTCAATAGTTCCGTAAGGGATATTGGTAGTATTTTTATTCCCGAACAAACGGGGCAATAACTGATAAATAACGATCTGTTTATCGTTCATTTTGGGATGTTTTTGTGCAAAGGATGATGTGGAGAGTATTATAAAGATAGAAAAAAGCATTTTCATCCTCCCCCTACCCCCTCTAAATGGGGACATGCATGGAGCAGAAAAAGCTTTATTCCATATTGAAGATAGAGATTTTAACCCCCTACCTTCAACCTTTAAACCTTCTACCTTTCTCATACCAACTCGGCGTTATTTACCTCAAGTTCGGTATTTCCGGCCAATTTATAAACCTGGTTTCTGATACCTATTTCTAAATCGATGGCTGCATGGTTTTTAATGCTGATACCGTTTTCGGTGATATTGATTTTTAAGCTAGCACCCCTGAAACCGATTGTAAATGAAAATGATTTCCATTTGTCTGGTAAAAACGGGTTAAACTGCAGTTTACCATCGCGCACACGCATACCGGCAAAACCTTCTACTACACTCATCCAGGTACCCGCCATTGAGGTAATGTGCAAACCATCTTCGGTATCGTTATTATAATCATCAAGATCTAAACGGGCGGTACGTAAATAAAATCCGTAGGCGCGTGCCTCATCGTTCAGTTTAGCAGCTAAAATGCTGTGCACGCAGGGCGATAACGAACTTTCGTGTACGGTACGCGGCTCGTAAAAATCGAAATTTCGTTTCAGGGTTTCCAGGTCGTAATCTTCTTCAAAGAAATATAATCCCTGTAACACATCGGCCTGTTTAATAAAGTTGGAACGTAAAATCCTGTCCCAACTCCATTTCTGGTTAATCGGACGTTCGCTTGCCGGTAAATCTTTAACCAGAACCTGTTCTTTATCCAGATAACCATCCTGTTGCAAGAAAATGCCCAGTTTTTCATCATGGGGATAATACATTTTTTCAATGATATCGGCCCAATCGGCAAATTCCTTTTGATCGAAATTTAAGCTTTTTAATAAACTGGTGTATTTTTCTGGCTGTTGTGTTTCTACAATTTTAGCGGCTTCGGTTGCATATTTCATACACCATGAAGCCAGTATATTGGTATACCAGTTGTTGTTAACGTTGTTTTCGTATTCATTTGGTCCGGTTACGCCAAGCATAACATATTGTTGTTTATCGCTGCTCCAGTTAACACGCTGTTTCCAAAAACGGGCAATACCGATCAATACCTCTAAACCGAAATCAGAAAGGTAACTCTCGTCGCCGGTATAACGGATGTAGTTAAAAATGGCAAATGCAATGGCTCCGTTACGGTGGATTTCCTCAAAAGTGATTTCCCACTCGTTATGGCATTCTTCGCCATTCATGGTCACCATCGGATAAAGTGCCGCGCCATCTTTAAAACCTAATTTCGCTGCATTTTCTATGGCTTTGCCCAATTGTTTATGGCGATAAACCAACAGGTTTTTACTTACCTGCTGTGGCGCTGTGGCCAGGTAAAAAGGCACACAATATGCCTCTGTATCCCAATAGGTAGAACCGCCGTATTTTTCGCCGGTAAAACCTTTCGGACCGATGTTCAATCGATCGTCTTTACCTGTATAAGTTTGGAAAAGCTGAAAAATATTGAAACGGATGGCCTGCTGGGCAGAAACATCCCCTTCGATAATGATATCGCTTTCTTCCCATTTGCTAGCCCATGCTTCGGCCTGTTCTTTCAACAAAGTATCGAAACCTTTAGCCGACGCTTTGGCAATTACCGATTTAGTTTCTTTTAAAAGTGATTCTTTTGGATAGTTTTCAGAAGATAAATTAGCAGCGATTTTAACCAGAGTGATTTCTTCGTTTGCTTTAACCTCAACTATGAAAGTTTGCCCAACAAATTTATCCCAATGTACTGCCTCGGGATCAATATCCAGTTTCTGTCCGTTTTTATATAATCCGGTGTTACTTCCGGTACAAACTTCAAATTCGGTTTTCTTTGTCCTTAATTTGATGTAAGCTTCAGTTCCGGTAATTTCATCCGATACTTTATCCCAGAATTTTTCATCGTAGTTACTGTCCTGGTTTTTTACATCGCCATCGATAAAAGGTGTTAACGTTAATTCTCCTTCAAAATTTAAAGGACAAATACTGTAACGGATGGCACCAACTTCGTCATCGGCAATACTGCAGAAACGTGTTGATTTTACCTTTAACGTTTTCCCACTTTTTAGTTTCGCTATAAAAGTACGCTCCAGATATCCGGCATGCATGTTGAGCACACGTTTAAAATCGCTTACTTCGGCAGTTGCCAGATCGAGGATTTCATCATCGATTTTCACTTCGATTCCTATCCAGTTGGCTGCATTTAAAACTTTTGCAAAGTATTCCGGATAACCGTTTTTCCACCAGCCCACACGGGTTTTATCGGGATAATAAACACCTGCAACATAATTGCCCAACAGGGTTTCGCCGGTATAGGTTTCTTCAAAATTTGCACGCTGGCCCATACGGCCGTTGCCCAAGCTGAAAATACTTTCGGAAATTTTATTTAAATGTGGATCAAAGCCTTCTTCGATAATATTCCACTCATCTGCTTTAATGTAATTTTTCATATTTGAGTATTGAGATTTGAGATCTGAGATTTGAGATTTGAGAAGAGTCTTCATAAACCTTAAATCTTAAACCCTACACCTTAAACCTATAAATTCTCTAAATCTTTAACTGTTAATTTATCTAATCCGCTTACTACCACATCTGCCTGGGTGAGTACGCTTTTTTCGCCGATACCTATGGCTTTCATTCCACCTCTTTTTGCCGCTTCTACACCAGCAACGGCATCTTCGAACACCACACATTCATCGGGTTTGAATCCCAGGAGTTCGGCCCCTTTTAAAAATACCTCAGGATCGGGTTTTGATTTTGTAACCATATTGCCATCCACAATTTCATCGAAAAAATGGGCAAGGTCTGTTTTTTCTAAAATGATGCCTGAGTTCTTACTCGCAGAGCCCAAAGCCAGCTTGTAACCCGCCTGGTGTATTGCCGTTAAAAATTCAACTGTTCCGGGCAGTACTTCGGCAGGAGTCATTTTGGTAATCATATCTACATACCAGCTATTTTTTAAGCTAGCCAGTTCTTCTTTCTCAGCATCGTTTTTATCAACTCCGCCCCAGGCCAAAATCTTGTTCAAACTTTCTACGCGGCTTACTCCTTTTAACTGTTCGTTCTGCTCTTCTGTAAAATCGAAACCCATAGTATTGGCCAAACGTTTCCAGGCTTTATAGTGGTAAACTGCGGTATCAACCAAAACTCCATCTAAATCGAATAGACAAGCTTTGATGGAAGATGTAGAATGTAATATGTTAGATGTGTTATTTTGCATGTTTATATAACTAGCCGTCGACTGAAGTCGACGGCAATTAATAATTAATTTAACTCAAGCACCAACGTTGTTTTGGCGGGCACTTTAATGTTTTTAAAATCGATGTTTTCGCCGGTGATTACATTTTTAGCAGTTGTAATGCCAGTTGTTCTTTCAGCAAAGCGATCGGTATTTAATATTTTTTCTTTCTCTGTGTTGTTTACAATAACCATTACAGTGCCTTTTGGTTCTGCATTGTAGCGGAAATAAACATAAATATCATCCTGTGGCACAAATTGCATCAGTTTACCTGTTTGCAGGGCCGGGCTGTTCTTGCGAAAATTGGCTAATGTTTTCACAAAGTTGAAAGCTTCATTCTCTTTGTTTGTGCGCCCGTCGGCAATAAATTTGTCTTTTTTATCGCTTTCCCATCCTCCAGGAAAATCAGAACGGATCAGACCATCTGGGTTGGAGAAGTTTTTCATCAGGATTTCGGTCCCATAATACATCTGCGGGATGCCGCGCATGGTTAACAGAATGCCCATTCCCATTTTATATTTGTCGAAATCTTCGCCCACCATGGAGTAAAAACGGCTCATATCGTGGTTATCGAGAAAGATGCAATTGGTATTAGGATTTTTATAGAGAAAATCGTGCGCCAGCGTTGCATATAAACGGTTAATGCCATCAACCCAACCATTTTTACCGTTAATACCTTCGTAAATGGCATCTTTTAAGGTAGCATCGGTAATGCCCTGAAGGTGGGTATCGAAACCACGGTTAACGGTATTGCCCCCGGTAAAGAAAGCCTGATTGGCCACTGCAGTTACTAATGTTTCTCCAAAAACAGATAAATGCGGAAATTCTGCCTGAACTTTTAAAGCCCAATCGGCCATGTAAACAGGATCATTGTAACCGTAGGTATCCAAACGTAAACCATCAATACCCGCATATTCGATCCACCAGATGTGGTTTTGAGTAAGGTAGTTTTGTACATAAGGATTACGCTGGTTTAAATCGGGCATTGAAGGCACAAACCAACCATCCAGCATCTGCTTGCGGTCGGCCGCAGAAGCGTGGATATCCATCACGGTCTGATCGCGATAGCTCGTTTGTGTATATTTTGGCCATTGGTTCAGCCAGTTTTTCATCGGTAAATCTTTATAAAACCAATGTTGTGTACCAATGTGGTTGTGTACAATATCTTTAATTACTTTTAAACCCTTGGCATGGGCAATCTCTACATATTTTTTGTAAAGTGCATTTGTACCATAACGGGGGTCTATTTTGTAGTGATCGGTTACCGCATAACCATGGTAAGAAGCCTGTGGCATGTCGTTTTCCACTTCTGGAGTCATCCAAACGGTAGTTACGCCCAAATCTTTCAGATAATCGAGGTGATTGATTACGCCCTGGATATCGCCACCATGACGGTAGTACATGCTATCGCGGTTTAATGTAGTTTCGGTTAAACCCTGAACCACATCATTGCTTTTATCGCCATTCGAAAAACGATCGGGCATTAAAAGGTAAATAAAATCTTTGTTGGTTACCCCCTGGTTACGGCCCGCACTTTTATCGCGGTTTTTTAATTCGTAGGTGTAGGTAAATATCTTTTTTCCGTTAACGGCAAAGTTAATTGGGAATTTTCCGGCTTTGGCAGTCGGGGCTATTGTTAAATCGAGAAAGAGGTAATTTGGATTTTCAACTTTGTTAACCTTTACCAGTTTTACGCCCGGATAAGTTAAGGAAACTGAACTTGAAGCGATGTTTTCACCATGTACCAGCAATTGCAGCTTCGGGTTGTGCATGCCTGTAAACCAGAACATAGGTTCAATACGCTCCAATTTCTGGGCAAAAAGGGTGTTTGTTAAAAACACAACCAGAATAGTAAGAATAGTTGTTATCCTCTTTAAAAAGGAAGCATTAGGATGAGCACTAAATGGAAACGGATAATTTGGATGGGTATAAGATCTGTTCATGCTAAAACTTTAAAGATTTTAAAAAGCCCCGCGGTTAAACCGCAGGGCAGATAATAAGGATTAGTTTTTAACCATTGTAGCTTTTTTAGCGGCTACATCTAAAGTAATGGTATAAGTTCCGGCAACGGTTACGGCAATGTTATCGCCACCGTTGGTTAAGGTAGCTAGGCTACCACCAAGGTTAACATCCCATTTATGCTGGAAACGGAATTTTAGAGCACCTGTTTTCAGGATTGTTGTAATAGCGTAGTTATTTGATTTTCCATCATTTACCACCTTCATATCGGTATCATTGTCCCAGCCACCTGCTGTTGCATCGCCAATAATCGACCATTCGTTCGGTATGCCGAAAGTATAAGTACCAGCGTTTAAATCAACGGTTACCTGTTTCACAATGGCAGCAGGCGCTTTTAGGTTGTCGCCGGCAGCAGTGCTGATTTTGCCCGAACCTGCATCGCCATAGGCGATATCCCATTTTTTTGCAGGCGTGATCTTAAACTCTAGATTACCTGTTGTAAAAGCAATCATACCGGTATAAATGCCGTTGCTCGATGCTGAAATCAAACTATCGGCAGTTGCCGGATTCCAGCCCTGATAAGCACCCGGAACGTACACCCATGCCGAAGCCAGATAAGGTGTAGCGGTTAAAGTGATTACATTTGAGTAAGTTAAATCGTTAACGGCTGCGCCCGATTTTAACCTTACTTCGATCTGTGCCGCTGTACCAACTTTAGCGCCCAATGCCAAAATCATGTTGTTAACCTCGGTAACGGTTGGGGCGTATGTTTTAGCCGTTACGGCAATCTCCCTTGCAGGAGAAAAATTGGTCCCTTTTAAACCGAACTGTATACTCGTATTTACCGGCACCACATATCCTGTAGATGTTGCCAAAGGATAACTGAGCGTAAGCGCAGCCTGTGCACCGTTTGATTGTACGAGGTTTAATGTTGTTGTTGATGCAGTTAATGTGCCTGCAGGTGTAATGTTCGAAACGGTTAGGGTTTCGTCTTTTTTACACGACCAAAGCGAGATTGCCATAAGGCCAACTGCCAGGGATTTGAAAAATATTGATTTCATCTCTTATTAAAAATTAAGATTAATAACCTGTGTTTTGAACCAGATTCGGATTGGCAATTAAATCGGCCAAAGGAAGTGGATAGAGATTACGGTAAGCCGGCAACGATGCACCTGCCTGTACGCCACCTTTAAAAGGCCACAAATAAGTTGAACCTGTAAATTTACCGTAGCGGATTAAATCGGTGCGGCGGTGACCTTCCCAATATAACTCACGGGCACGCTCATCAAGGTAAAAATCGACTGTTAAAGCGGCAGTAGATACATTTCCGCTGGTATTGCCATAAGCACGCTGGCGCAATAAGTTTACATAGGTTAATGCCTGTGCTGCACTACCACCCGAGCCACCACGGGCAACTGCTTCGCCATAAATCAGATATTGTTCGGCCAAACGGAACAGTGGAAAATCAACAGAGCTAAAAGTTCCGTTAAGCGAACGGCCCATAGCACCTGTAGAAGTTATATTTTTGAATTTGGTTACACGCAAACCATCTTTAAATACACCAACCTCGTTCACTGTAGCTTTATCCCCTACAAATACGCCCCTTTTATCCAGTTTCCCCAAGGTATCAGGAAATAAAGCAGGTAAGTTCTGACGGGTTCTGTTTCCAGACCAACCGCCATTTGGCACACCATAATCTGATGGGCTTCTGTTCATGTATTTATCGGTAAAACCTACTGCTGCATTGATCAAAAATGTTGTACCGCCATAGTTGGTTCCATTTATACCATCGTAGTTAATGGTTAAAATACTTTCGGTATTGTTAACATCATTATCAGCTTTGAACAGATCCATATAGTTATCTTTTAACTTATAACTTGCATTGATTACTTTACCCGAATAGGTAATGGCTTCGGTATATTTTGCTGTTCCGGTGTAAACCTGTGCATTTAAGTATAACCTGGCCAATAAAGCCCAATCGGCACCTTTATCGGCACGGCCATATTCGTTTGTACGTGCATCAGCCAGATCGCCTTCAATTGCTTTCAATTCAGACTCTACATAAGCAAACAAAGCTGCCCTTTGGATCTGTTTCGGGTTTACTTTACCAATTGCATCATCTTCGGTAACAAAAGGAGGATTTCCGAAAGCATCCAACAATACCCAATACTGATAAGCACGTAAAAAACGGGCTTCGGCACGGTAACGGGTAACCGCTGTTGCATCAGCTCCGGTAATGTTCCTGCTTGCCAATTTATCAGGCGTACTTTCGCGCAGAAACTCGTTGCACAAAGTAATCTGAAGAATACTTCTCGAATATAAACCACGTAAAAACTGGTTATCAGGAGTTGGGGTGCTGTAATCCAGTTCCGGAATACCCACATCGCCCCAGGCACAGATCGCCTCGTCGGTTACCAGTTCCTGCGAGGTCCAGAATAACCTTAAAAAATCTGCAAAACCAGAGTTTAATCCGCCCACATCACTGTTATCCGAACCTGTTGAACTGGTTAAGGCATAAGTTGCATATAGTTTCACTAAACTGTTTTTGTATCCGGCCGGTGTTGCATACACGCTTTCGGCGGTTACATCATTGGTTGGCCTTAAGTTTAAATCGTCTTTTTTACAAGCATTTAAACCCACAACCAAAAACCCCAATGCCAATATTGTTTTAAATGAATTTTTCATTTTCTCTATTTCTTTGATAGGTATAAAACCTGAAGTCCATTACTTCGTTAACTCTTCCTGTTTTTTATTAAAAACCAACATTTAAACCCAAAGTATATGTTCTGGGACGAGGGTAAAGATTGTAATCGATACCAGAAACCAGTTCAGGGTCTATGCCTTTGTATTTGGAAATAACAAATACGTTCTGGCAGTTTGCCGATATACGCATTGATGTATTACCTGTTTTAGATAATTTACCCACATTGTACGACAGGCCAAGGTTATCCATTTTTACAAACGATGCATTTTTGATAAAATAATCGCTCAGATACTGGTTACCAGAACCACCTGAGAAATTGGTTACATACAGATCAGAGGTAGAGTTATTTAAAATACCCTGCGTACTTAATACATTGTTTCTGATACCAAAGTTTGAAGAAATGTTATCATAAATGTAGTTTCCGATATTTGCCCTCAAAACGGTACTCGCTGTCCATTTTTTATAGGTAAATGAGGTATTAAAACCTAAAATCACTACCGGATCGGGAGATTTGTAGAAGTACTGATCGGCTGCATTTACGGTACCATCGCCATTCAGATCCTGATAAACACCTTCCAATGGTTTTCCATCAGCATTGTAAACCTGTTTGTATACATAGAACGAACCAGGCAGTTCATTAACTGCATTATACTTTAAGTGGATACCTGTACCGCCCGTAATATCGCCGGCGTCGATTTTAAAGCCAGAGTTCGGATTTAAAGTTAAGTTGGTTACTTTTCTTTTGTTGTAAGCTGCATTTACGCCCAGTTCCCAGCTTGTATTAGCGGTTTTAATGGCTACGTAGTTCAAGCTAACCTCGGCACCCCTTACATCCATATTACCCACATTGGTTGTTAATACGTTGGTAAAGTTTGTACCTACCGGGATGGTTACAGTACTTAATAAATCTTTGGTTTTTTTGTAGTAAACATCAATACTACCGTATAATTTTCCTTTTAAGAAACCATAATCCAAACCAGCATTATAGGTGGTTGTGGTTTCCCATTTCAGGTCGGGATCGTAACCTGCCGGGCTGTAATAGTTGTAAAAATTGTTACCGATCTGGTATTGACCGTTATTGCTGTTGGCATAGTATTTTGATAAGTAATCGTAATTACCGATACCATCTTTATTACCGGTTTCGCCATAGCTTAAACGCAATTTCAAGTCAGATAAAGTTTCGCTGTTCTTTAAGAAATTCTCGCCGATAATCCTCCAGGTAAAACCAACTGATGGAAAATAACCCCAACGGTTGTTCTGTGCAAATTTGGAAGAAGCATCAGCACGCATGGTACCTGATAAGATATATTTTTCGTTTAAAGTATAGTTAAAACGCCCATAGTAAGAAAGCAACTTGTTCTGATCAACCGAAAAAGGAAAAACAGGTGTGGTTAACAATTCGCCCGTACCTTTGTAGGTAGCAAAATTATAGTTGGTAACCGCATCATCGTAATAACCATAACCGGCCGTTACATCAAATTTACTTTTAATGCTCTCAACCGTTTTGGCGTAACTTAAATAAGCTTCAGAGAATTTGTTCATCTCTGTATTTAACCTGTTCGAGTACGATCCGCTTGTTGAAGCACTCTGTGCAGCATAAGCAGGAACAATGGTACGTCCGTATCCTTTAGAATAATCGTAACCTACGTTTACCACCGCATGTAGCTCTGGTAAGAAGTGGAAAGAATAATCGAGTTTTACATTACCGAAACTTCTTGCAGCATTACCGCGGTTATCCTGCTGACGGATTAAAGCAACCGGGTTGCGTGGTGCATTCGGGTTTGGCACGCCACTTGAGTTTAACCATTCGAAATAACCACCGTAGTTGTTGTTGGCATATACCGGTTGGGTTGGATCGAACTGAATGGCTGCACCAATAGCACCATCATTAGGGTATTGCGATTCGGTTAACGAACCTTTTACGTTCAGCTCGATTTTTAAGTGATCAGAAAATAATTTTGGCGAAAGTGATAAAGCGCCTGTAGCCCTTTTCAGTTTACTGGTAATTACCACACCATCCTGATCTAAATAACCTCCCGATACACGGTAAGGTACACCTTTAAATGAACCCGAAATACTTAAATTATTATCGGTAGAAAATGCGGTCTGATAAATTTCATCCTGCCAATCGGTACTTGCAGTACCTAATAACGCTTTTTGAGCGGTGGTACCATTTGCATTAACAAAAGCACGCACCTGATCACCTGAAAGTACATCTACCTTTTTGGCTACAGTAGCAATGGAATTATTGGTACTGAAATTGATTACCGGCTCGCCCGAAGCACCTTTTTTGGTTGTAATCAAAATTACACCGTTCGATGCACGCGAACCATAAATGGCCGTAGCATTTGCATCTTTTAAAACGGTAAAGGTTTCGATATCGTTAGGGTTGATCAATGAAAGCGGACTTGGCGCATTACCGATGCTGTTACCGCTGAAAGGCACACCATCTACCACGATCAATGGATCGTTACTGGCATTAAGTGAAGCACCCCCACGGATACGGATGGTACTACCACCACCTGGCGAACCACCGCCCGAAATGATGTTAACACCGGCAACTTTACCCTGTATTAACTGTTCGGGTGTAGTAATGGTACCTTTCTGGAAATCTTTTGCATTAACAGTGGTGATTGATCCGGTAAGGTTTTTCTTTTCTGCCGTACCGTAACCGATTACCACCACCTCGTTCAGTTTCTGTGCATCGGGCACCAGCTGAAAATTTACAGTTGCATTTGCCGAAACGCTAACTGCCTTATCAAGGGTTTGGTACCCGATAAAACTAGCAGATAGGGTAACGGAACCGTTCGCTAAACCTGCCAGTTTAAAATTACCGCTGCCATCTGTTGATGTACTTCTGGTTGTGCCTTTTACAATAACAGAAGCACCGGGCAATGGCAATCCGGTTTCGTCAAGCACTTTACCAGATACCGATCCGGTTTGTGCTTTTACCATTAATGCTGAAAAAACCAACAGCACCAAAAGCCCCTGTTTTAGCAGGTAAAATACTCTCATATTTGAAGCTCGTTTAAGTATAAAAATTTGGTTAAATATTATAGTGATTTACACATAGGCCTAATTTACAGCTGTTAATGAGAATTCAAAATTTATTTAAAAAATATATTTCGGGCAAAAATTGGAGGTTAAAAACAAATAGAAAAAGCGTCATTTAGACGAATCTAAAAAATCATATTAAACAATTATTAATTTCACAAATACCTTATTATCAGTAAATTACAAATGTTAAATTTTAATTTAAAGTGTAATTATTACACTAAGCCATTTTTACGGTATTTTTCGGGAACGTTCCCGAAAAATACAGATCAAAATTCCGTCACATTTCGGGAACGTTCCCGAAAATCAGTCGTAATTCTGCGTATTTTACACTAAGTGACAAAATTTTTTGAAAAAATCTGTCTGAAAATACAGTCGGTTTTTGGGGTGTTTTTTTAGCTTTTCTGGGTCGAATTCCGCTTGATAATTGCAGACTCCAAAACCACTTCATTTGCCCGGTTTTTATCGGCCTTATCATCCAGGATGGTGAACAATAATTTGGCTGCCTGCTCCCCTATTTCGGTAGCGGGCTGGGTGATAGTGGTGAGTGAGGGATTTAATAAAGGGGCAATTTCCAGGCTGGAGAAACTGATTATCTTTAAATCCCCAGGAATATTGATATTGAGATCGTAACAGGCATAATAGGTTGCAAAAGCCAAACGTTCTACCGAAGTAAAAATACCGTTGGGTTTTAACTGTGTTAATGCATCTTTAATAATGATGCTATTTTCTTCGTAGCTGTTGCTGCAATCCACTATCAGGTTTTCTTCAAAAGGAACGCCATGTTTTGCAAGCGCATCGAGGTAACCCTGCATACGGGTTTTACCGATGGACAGGCTTTTATTTACCACAAGATAGGCAATTCTTTTGCAGCCCTGTTCTATTAAGTGCTCTGTAGCCAGAAAACTGCTGTTATAATCGTTTGTAATTACCCGTGGCGTTTCAATATCTTCATAAATCCTATCGAAAAACACCAATGGCAATCTTTTTGTGCCGAATTTATTGAGGTAATTATGATCGTTGGCTTCGCCCGAAACCGACATTACAATGCCATCGGCCCTGCCGTTGTGCAGGTGACGGATGAAGGTAACCTCTTTTTGATAATCATCGTCGGTTACATAGATTAGAATGTGATAGCCATTTTCCCTGGCCACACGCTCAATACCGTGGATGGCCTGCGAAAAGTAATTGTTGGCCAGCTCTGGAACAATAACCGCTATGGTTTTGCTTTTCTGCTCCCTTAAATTGCTGGCATAGTGATTGGGCTGATAGTTTAATTCTTTCGCCTTGGTTAGTATACGTGCCTTTGTTGCATCGTTAATATCGCTATTATCCCTAAAGGCCCTCGAAATTGTTGAAGTAGATAGATTTAAAGCTTCTGCTAACTTCTTTATATTGATACTATCCATTTTTGGCTATTAAACCTAATTCGATCTGAATTACGCTGTAAATATAAAGTATAAATGTGCGAATTTGTGCTATGCTTTATAAATTATACTTTATTTCACTACAATGGGAATAAAAAACCATTCAAAAATATTGACATAAATCAATATTTGATATAAAATTCTTTCGATTATTATTCGTTTTTTTTAAAACAAAAAGCATCTTTACGGCATTAATCATTATACGCTGTTGATCATTTTTCTCATCCAAATAAGCAAACTGAACCGAATGGAAATAAATTTACAAAATGGGAAATAAGAAAATACTCATTGCAGATGATGACGAGGGCATTGTTGACGCTGTAACGATGATTTTGGAGGTGATGGGATATGATGTTGACTATACTTACGATGGAGGGACGGTTATTGATGCGGTTAAGAACAGACCTGATCTGATTTTGCTCGATATATGGATGAGCGGTTATGATGGCAGGGATATCTGCAAACAGCTTAAAAATGACCCAGAATTTAAGGAAATTCCTATTTTAATGATTTCTGCAAGCAGGGATATCAGGCAATCGGCGCTGGATGCAGGCGCAAACGATTTTATGGAAAAACCATTTGAGATGGATTCTTTGCTGGATAAGGTGGAAATATTATTGAATTAAATTCATGTTATCCTAGAGACGTCACCCTGAATTTATTTTATTAGGCCATTTCTATTGTTTTTCAATGGCCTAATAGCTACTACGTGGTCAGGGTCTATGATGCATTACGATCGCGTTAAACTTAGTCATGGTTAAAAGAATTAAGGTCAAAAAAGATCCTGAAACAAGTTCAGGATGACGATCGCGGGTAAAGTCCTGCAGCAAAAACCATATTAATCATTCAATTTCCCTAAAATAAATCTGCTTGGGCAGTTGCTTAAAAACAAATTCGGTTACATTACAGAGCCAAAGTTTATGGTTGATCAATCTGTCTCTAAAATTCTCTAGCAGATAATCCCCTCCACCACCCAAATTTTCTTCACGTATATAAACCAGCCTTAAAAGCTCTGCATTTTCAACCCGTTCATCTGCCATCAGCAACCTACATTCATTTTCAGCTCCGGCAACCCAGTTCAATAAATCGTCGGCACCTTCTACCATCTGCAGGTCGCTGATGGCCCCTCCCCACTCGGGTAAATCGGCGAACCATTCGTGTTTGGCATTCTTATAAAAGCGGATTACTCTTTCCATATTTTGTAAAGAAAAATAATCTATTTCAATAATGCTAAAAAAAAATAGCGAAATTTAGCTATTCCCAATGTCTGACGAAACCTCCATAGCTTTAAGAAAAATCATCCATATCGATATGGATGCTTTTTATGCGTCGGTAGAGCAACGCGATTTTCCCGAATACCGTGGTAAACCGCTTGTGGTTGGAGGCAAGCCCGATAGTCGTGGAGTAGTTTCTACTGCGAGTTACGAAGCACGGCAATATGGTATCCGTTCGGCAATGTCGTCAAGTAAAGCCTATCAGCTCTGTCCAACAGCTATTTTTGTTTACCCACGTTTTGATGCCTACACAGCTGCTTCGAGGGCCATAAGGGAAATTTTTAGCCGTTATACCGATATTATAGAGCCTTTATCGCTTGATGAGGCTTACTTAGATGTTACCGAAGATAAACTGGGAATCGGCTCAGCCATTGATATTGCACAATCCATCAAGGATGCGATTAAAAATGAGCTGAATTTAACGGCTTCGGCAGGGGTATCAATCAATAAATTTGTGGCCAAGGTGGCTTCTGATATGAACAAACCCGATGGTTTAACGTTTATAGGCCCGTCGAAAATCAAAGCATTTATGGAGAAACTTCCGGTAGAAAAGTTTTTTGGCGTGGGTAAGGTTACTGCGGCCAAAATGAAAGCGATGCAGATTAATACCGGTGCCGATCTGAAAAAACTAACGGAAGTACAGCTTATTGCACAGTTCGGTAAATCGGGAATCTTTTACTACAAAATTGTACGTGGGATTGACGACCGGCCGGTAAGGGCTAACCGTGAAGCCAAATCGGTAGGTGCAGAAGATACTTTTGCTGAAGATACCAACGAAGATTCGGTAATGCACGACCTCTTGAAACAGATCAGTGAAATTGTAGCTAACCGGTTGGAGAAACATCAATTGCTTGGAAAAACCGTAACGTTAAAAATCAAATTTGCCGATTTTAAAATCATCACCCGCAGCAGATCGTTCGCTATACCGATTAATAAAGCTGAAGTGATTTATGCTGAAGCAATGAAATTACTGGAAGAAGCGGCTATTGGATTGAACAAAGTAAGGCTTTTGGGAATTACCTTATCGCGCTTTTATGATGATGTTGAAATCGAAAAAACAGAAAATAATCAATTGGAGTTTGAGTTTTAAAGTTGATGGTGCGTGGAGAGAAGCACCATGGCTAAATAATAAAACACCCCGTCCTGCGGCCCCCCCTCTAAAAGAGGGGAATAAAAGGCGTCATCTCGACTGAAGCGCAGCGAAACGGAGAGATCCATCAAGGCAGATCTAGCTTCGCTGAGCACTTACGTGGTTCTCAACTACGCTAAACTCCCTTTGAAATGACGACGCAGGGAGCTATCTCAAGCAATAAAAGCTTCCGCTTTTTTTTGACCATATAAGACATATAAGAAGCATATAAGTTGCGATAGGGAAACCATTATCTGTTGCTTGTTAACTTGCCGTTGTTTCTTTCCAGGTTGATGATGCGTGGAGACACGCACCATGGCTATAAATAATGTCGTCATCTCGACTGGAACGTAGTGGAATGCCCGCCTGCTTCG
>NZ_DJDT01000175.1 GCF_002432345.1 Pedobacter sp. UBA5917 | reverse complement strand
TGATTCCTGCTGAAGAAGTAACGAAACTGATAAATAAACTTAATACACAAACCTGAGCACCCACGTAAAAGAACTGTCCGATAATTGCCCAGCGCAAATGGCTATGCCCTAGTACATGTCCGAAGGAACTTTTTTCGTTCGCATTTTCTTCTTCCTTGATATCGGGTAGCTTGGTGAAAATAAATAGAACAGCTACCACAATAATAATAATGCCCAAAATTAAATAGGGTGCTTTTACCGTTGAGGCCTCTTCAAGTACGTAAGCCTGTTTTTCTAAAGGTAAAAGTTTTGCCAATTGGGCATCGGTATATTTTGCTTCGGTAAAAATAAATTTCCCTCCTAATACAGGGGCTAAGAATGCCGCTAAACCATTAAAGGACTGTGAAAAGTTTAACCTTTGCGTTGCAGTTTCGGGCGGGCCCAATACGGTAACATAAGGATTTGCAGCTGTTTCTAAAAAGGTTAATCCGCAGGCAATGATAAAAAGTGCACCCAGAAAAAATATGTATTGTGCAGTATTGGCGGCCGGGATAAACAATAAACAACCTACTGCAAATAAAACGAGACCTAATATGATACCACTTTTATAACCATACTTACGCATGATGTAACCTGCGGGTAATGCCAATAAAAAATAGGCAATAAAAACCGACGAATCGACCAAGGTAGATTCAAAAACATTCAGTTGAAAGGCTTTACGTAAATGGGGAATTAAAACCGGATCGAGATTGTGCACAAAACCCCAGAAGAAAAAGAGGCTGGTAACCAAAATTAATGGAAACAGGTAGCCTTTACTGCTTTTTTGCGTATCGGTTGCCTGAAAATTAGTTGTTGTAGTGTGGCTCATATTGGTTTGGTTATATTGGTTAAGCTGGTTCTGCTAAAATAAAAATACTTAAACTTTGGGCGCCATGGGCACCAATAACTAATGATTGCTCAATATCTGCTGTTTTGGAAGGCGCCATAATAAAAACGTTGTAACCATAACTGGTATCTTTCGATGTATAAGGAATAAATAATCCCACCTTCATGATGTGTTTTTGGTTAGTTGTTTCTTTACAAATTAAACCCTTAAGTGCTAATAAAAATTTAACTTTATGATCTAATTATTAAATGATATTGTCTCAATTTTATACATTGCGAAATATTACTGCATATTAGATTGATTTTTTAAGATTTTATGAAACCGCATTTACTTAATGTATCTACCAATACCGTAGATTCTTTTAGCGCCCGGAGGGATATTATGCCAGATGTGAACAACCTGTGGCATTACCATTCGGCCCTTGAACTGATTTATATCAAAAAGGGCAGGGGAACGCAGTTTATTGGCGATAGCATTAAAAATTTTAGCGAGGGAGATGTGGTGCTGCTTGGCAGTAACCTGCCACATTATTGGCGCTTCGATCCCGAATTCTTCGAAAAAAAGGAGACAGAATCAGTTGATGTTTATGCAATCCATTTTAAGGAGGATTTTTTGGGGGCGGCATTTACCGAGCTTCCCGAAAACCAGGAACTGAAAAAAATGTTGGCACAATCTAAACAGGGCATCCAGCTTTTAGGAAGAGCAAAAGACAAGATTGCTCAAATGATGCCCTTGATTATTGAGGCTACAGGCACTATGCGGATTATTAAATTGCTGGAAGTACTTACCGAAATAGCGAGCTGCGAAGAGAAAGCAACATTGGTTTCGCTGGGCTTTAAACCAAATTTTTTGGAAAATGAGAAAGACAGGATCCAGTCGATTTATAATTATACCATCAGCAATTACAAAAATAAAATAGAGCTGAAAGAAATTGCTGCCGTGGCTAAAATCAGTCCGAATTCCTTTTGCAAATTCTTTAAAACCAAAAGCCGGAAAACCTACACCCAGTTTCTGAACGAAATAAGGGTAGGGCAGGCCTGTAAGTTGTTGATCGAAAATGATTTAACAGTAAAAGAAATCTGTTATGATTGTGGCTTTTACAACTTTACCAGTTTCCATAAATATTTCAGGGAAATAACCGGAAAAACACCGCTTAAATACCAACAGGCATTTTCTAAGCATAATTAAAGAAAGCAAAGTTTTTTAAACCTGACTTTTTTTGAGTTAATGATCGATGCAGGTACCGAGCATTTATAGCCTCTTTTAGGAAGAACCACAGGCTTTGCATTTCAAGAAAGAACTATGCTTGTAGCAAGATAGATACTGAAACAAGTTCAGTATGACGAAACCCGACAAAACTTGACTTCATTTGAGTTAATGATCGATGTAGATACCGAGTATTTATAGCCCTCTTTTAAGAAGAACCACAGGCTTTGCGCTTCAAGAAAGAACTATGCTTGTAGAATGATAGATACTGAAACAAGTTCAGTATGACGAAACCCGACAAAACTTGACTTCTTTCGTGCCAAAAAAATATTACGGTAGATATTGAAGGTAACATTCGATCATAGCCCCGATTGCACGGAAAGCCCGGATCCCGATTTTTCATCGGGAGAGGACTTGGAGTAAAAGCGGGACCGAACTCTTACCAAGAACCACAAGCTTTGCGCTTCAAGAAAGCATTACGCTAATAGTATGATAGATACTGAAACAAGTTCAGTATGACGAAACCCAACAAAACTTAACTTCTGTCGTTCCAAAAAATTATCACGGTAGATATTGAAGGTACCATTCGATCATAGCCCCGATTGCACGGAAAGCCCGGATTCCGATTTTTCATCGGGAGAGGACTTGGAGTAAAAGCGGGACTGGATTTTACGAAGAACCACAAGCTCTGCGCTTCAAGAAAGAACTATGTTTGTAGCATGATAGATACTGAAACAAGTTCAGTATGACGAAACCCAACAAAACTTGACTTCTGTCGTGCCAAAAAAATATCACAGTAGATATGAAGTTACCATTCGATCGTAGCCCCGATTACACGGAAAGCCCGGATCCCGATTTTTCATCGGGAGAGGACTTGGAGTAAAAGCGGGACTGGATTTTACGAAGAACCACAGGCTTTGCGCTTCAGAAAATAAAAATTATGCTAATGGCATGAAAGACCCTGAAACAAGTTCAGTATGAGGAAACCCGACAAAACTTGACTCCATTGGGACGTAAAATTTATAAAAATATTGACTGGATATTAAAAAAATCGGTCAGATACAAGAATTATGGTCTGTTGTTTTAACCATTTTGTTCATTGTTGCGATTAAATCACACTTATCACAAAACTAATTTCAGTTTTATTGGTTTATAGCTTAAGTTTGCAATTCTAACTGAATATTTTATGAGTAATGTATCTAATCCGAAACCGGAGAAAAAGGTTGATAGGATGGAAAATGACCATAATAAACTTAATGAGTCTTATATCCCCAGTACTAAGCACAAATTTGAAGGATGGCCAATTCTATGGATACTGATAGCAATATTTTTAATCTCAGCAATTTTATGGTATACGGGAGCCGCACCTTATTTGCTAAAGTGGATAGACAGTAAATAATTTTTTTGGAAAAAATAATTCGACTGGTTTTAGGTCATATTATTTTATAGCCCATTGGTTAAATAAACCCTAATGCATTAGGTTAAGGAGGAGTTAATTTTGATGACGGGGAAAAATCTGTTTAGAATTTTTCGTCATCGCTGGGAATCTGCTCAGCTGACACGTAGCAATAAAACATTAATCCAAAGGAAATAATATAAAATGCGGCGGTAATTAAAAGGAATGTGCTCATATAAATAGTTATTTGGTTAGTGTAATTATAACGTTAAGTTATCTTAAATTATACATCACCGTATATTTATTTTATATTAATTATTAACAAAATGAGCATGGGTGTTGAAAACTATTTAATTAGTTTTACGTGTGTAGCTATTACACTATGGTTGCCTGCAATATGATGCCGATTTTACCTCGCCTGGAATTTATCCCGATATTGTGTTGGTGTCATGCCTACTGATTTTCTGAATACCTTTCTAAATGCTTTCGGATCGTTGTAGCCCGAGTTGTAAATTACTTCGGTCATCTGTTGCGCGGTTTGTTCCAAAAGCTTTTTTGCAGCTTCTATCCGCGTTTGCTGGAGATACTCGATTGGGGTGATACCGGTTACCTGTTTAAAACGGCGTACAATATTCCGCCTGCTTGATGGGATATCTTTGATCATCTCTTCAATGGTGGCCACATCCTGATAGTTGTTTTCGATTTTTTCCTGCGCAGAGGCTACAAGATCGTCGTTATGGTAACGGATAGGCTGAAAAGTACTAAAATATAACTGGTTTACACGGTCCATATCAATAGCGAAAACCTTGGCCACCTTTACCGCCATGTCTTTTCCACAGTGGATCTGCAAAAGGTGCAACAACAAATGGAAAGTTGAGGTTGCGCCGCCACTGGTAAAGAGTTTGCCATCCTGTGTTACGGTTTTATCGGCCTTTAAATGCACTTTCGGAAAAGCCGTAGAAAAAGCAGTGCAGGCATCAACATGTGTAGTAGCCGCTTTGCCATCCAGTAAACCCGATGCGGCCAATAAAAACGCACCGGTACAAAAAGTAGCAATTTCTGCCCCTGAGCGATGCTGTTTGTTTAACCATGGGATATAACTTTTGTTTACCGAAATACATTCCTTAATATCGTTTGTAGCAAATGATGGAACCAGAATGAGGTCGAGATCTGTGGCTTTTTGAAGGGAGATACATGGGTGCTCACTAAAGTTATAATCCCTATCATCTGCAGTAACCAAGCTGATATTAAAGGGTGTTTCGAGCTTATCTTTCCTGTAAAATCCATTTACGGTATCAAAAACATCTAAAATGGCAGCTACGCTTAATAATCTGAAGTTTTGGGGCATTAAAACACCTATTTGTATCATTTGGTTAAAATTTAGGTATCGTAAATATATAAAAAATGTCTCAAATCCCCCTCAATATTGACTTTTACGGCAAGGGTGGGGTTCAATATTAAGCCCTAACTTTATTTTTAAGTTAACCATTAATTAAAACAATATGAAAAGCACACCAAACAGTAGCAGGATGTACGGACTAATTGTGCTGTACGAAATGTATAATGATTTTTTATTGAGGGCTTTGGACGGGATTGACGAAAAAGATGTACAAAAGAGATTGGATACCAAGGCCAACCACATTGCATGGATTACGGGAAGTATGGTGCAGGGACGCTATTTTCTGGCCAAATCGTTCGGGATTGATCTTCCATCCGTTACCGACGAGCTTTTTGCCAATAATAAAGGCATTGTTGATGATGCGGTTTATCCTTCGCTGACCGATTTTATAAATGATTGGAAGGTGATTTCGCCACGTTTAGAGGAAGCCTTAACACAGGCCAGCGATGAAAAGCTTGACGAGAAACTCCATATCCCCGGCATGGAAATCACCCTATTCGAAATGATCAGTTTTAACACCTACCGCGAAGCCAATTGCATCGGGCAGATTGCCCTGTGGCGCAGGTTATTGGGTTATGCAGGAATGAATTATATGTAGTTATGGAAAAAGTAATAAAAGAAGCTGAAGAAACTTTATCGGCATTGGAACACGCTTTCTCAAAATTTGATGCGAATGAGATCAATACCGTGCCTTTCGAGGGTAGCTGGACGGCAGGTCAGCTGGCCAAACACCTGGTAATGGCAAACGGCGGTTTTTTACAGGTGATTAACGGACCGATAGCCGAAACGGATAAACCGGCCGATTTAATGGTTGGACAGATTAAAAATGATTTTTTGAATTTTAATGTAAAGTTCGATTCGCCAAAAGAGATTTACCCCGAAAATAGGGAATATGATCAATCTGCTTTAATGGGAAAACTGGGAGAAATTAAGAAAGGAATAGCTGTTTCGATCAGTAACCTCGATTTAACCAAAACCTGTACCGCATTTGAGCTGCCGGTTTATGGTTACCTCACACGGTTAGAAGCGATTTATTTTGTGATTTACCATACACAGCGCCATGTTCATCAGCTAAAGAATATCTACAACAAGCTAAATAGCAATTGATTTTATTAAATTTATGAGAAACAACAGGCTCGATTTATTAAATCCCTACATCGGTAAGTGGAAAACTGAAGGTTTAACCAGATCGGGAGAAATAATCAGTGGAACAGATACCTACGAATGGATTGAAGGCAATTACTTTTTAACGCACCAAGTGGATGTAATGTTCGGTAATAAAAAAGTAAAGGCCCTTGAAATTACACATTATGATGATATGGAAGATGTTTTTAGGTCGCAGTCGTTTGATAACAGTGGAAGTATTTCCATCTCTACACTTAAAGTTTATGACGATATCATCTTAATATTTGCTGATACGGAAAGGTTTAAAGGGAATTTTAAAGGAAATACAATTGAAGGTTTGTGGGAACAGTTTGATGGTAAAAACTGGGTAGCATGGATGGATATAAAGCTAACGAGGATGTAGGTGAAGTCCGAAGTCGGCAGTCGGTAGTCGGAAGCCGGGTAATTGCGAGGGCATTAAACATCCAACAATGAGTAATAACTACCATTGACGGACTTCATAAAAAGTTCCTTCATCTCTACTTGAGGGAAATGGAATGGAGACTCTTCGACAAGCTCAGGATGACATCTATCTCGAGACAGATTTAGCTTCGCTGAGCACTTCGTGGTTCTCGACTACACTACGCTGCGCTCGAAATGACGAAACTTGAGGGGAAACCAATGAACTAATGACCAATCACCAATGAACTAAAAACCGCCAGTAGACAATTAACCAATTTAAACAATTAACCAGTTAACCAATAACAACAATGGCAACACTTAACACGTATTTAAATTTTAACGGTAACACCGAAGAGGCATTCAACTTTTACAAGTCGGTATTTGGTGGCGAATTTTCGGTTGTGCAACGCTTTAAAGATTCGCCTGGCTGCGATGGTATGGAGATAGCCGACCAGGAAAAGTTAATGCACATCGCACTGCCCATTGGTGGTAATGTTTTAATGGGTACCGATATTACCGCACCGATGCCACCATCAACTTTAGGAACAGCTATTTCGATTTCGGTTGATGCGCAGAGCGAAGCAGAAGCTAAACAGCTTTTTGATGGTTTATCAGCGGGTGGTACAATAACAATGGCTTTGGAGAAAACATTCTGGAACGCGCTTTTTGGTATGGCTACGGATAAATTCGGAGTGCAGTGGATGGTGAATTATGATTATAAGTAATTGAACGACGGTTTGGAGTTCGGAGTCGTGAGTCTTTAGTAATTAGTCTGGAACTGCCAAAGCGGGTGCGATAATTATAAAAGCTGGCTCATTAATTACAAAATCGGGTGCGTTAATTATAAAAGCAGGTGCATTAATTATAAAGGAAGATGTGTTAATTATAAAAGCCGACGTATTAATTATAAAAGCAGATGCTTTATTTATAAATGCAGGTAGGTTATTTAAGAAAATAGAAGCAGTAATTATAAATACTATGCAGCTATTTAGTAATTGACCATTAAGAAATTAAGGACATTATGAGGAGACCAGACAGGGAAAGATCCTGAAACAAGTTCAGGATGACGAACAGCGTGGAGTTACAGTTAACCAATTTAAACAATTAACCAGTTAACCAACAATTAACCAGTTAACCCTATAAAAAAATCATTATTTTTAATTACAAACTAAAACTTAACCAATATGAAAATTGCAGTAATTGTTATCCGCGTGCTTTTGGCCGCTATGTATTTATTTGCTTCTGTAAGCTATTTCCTTAATTTAATGCCAAAAGCGCCAGAAATGACGGCGGCCCAAACCAGTTTTATGACCGGTGTAATGGCATCAGTTTATCTTTTTCCGTTAATTAAAGGAACAGAGTTAGTTGCCGGTATACTATTGCTCATTAACCGTACCGCACCTTTGGCAGCAATCATTATTTTTCCGGTTACTTTAAATATCTTTCTGTATACCGCATTTTTAGCACAACCTAAAGATCTTCCAATGATTGCGGTGATGCTGTTGTTTAACCTCTTCCTGTTTTATGCTTACAGGGCCAAATACCTGCCGATCGTTTCAAAGTAAATTTTCAGATTTAAAAAACTTTCTCATACTTTTTCGCTTTATTTAGTGTTTCGATATAAGGTGTAATTCATTATCTTTAAAAACTAACTAGAAATAAAAAATATGAGAAAGCTACCATTTTTAATGCTGCTCTTTGTAGCGGTATCATTTTCTGCCTTTGCACAGAACAAAGACGCTATTTTAGGTAAATGGCTTAATCCATCTGGAGAGGGACAGATAGAGATTTATAAAAAAGGCGATAAGTTTTATGGTAAACTGGCGTGGATGAAGGAACCGAACTTAAACGGGAAACCTAAACTGGATGCAAAAAATCCTGATGAAAGCTTACAGAAACGTGCTTTGCTAAACCTCGAGATATTAAAAGACTTTGTTTACGATAGCAATAAATGGACTGATGGTACAATTTATGACCCGAAAAGCGGTAAAACCTATAGCTGTAACATGACTTTAAAAAGTGCCGATGTGTTAAATATCCGTGGTTATGTAGGGATCTCACTTTTAGGAAGATCGGAAACATTCAGACGTGTTAAATAAGAATTAAATGAAGAAATTAATATGGTGCCTTTTAATGGCACCTTTTTTTTGCGCTGCCCAGTCATTTTCCATTAAACTTTTAACCGAGGGCACCAAAACCAGCATCCGGGGTTTAAGTGTGGTATCTGATCAGGTGATCTGGGTAAGCGGAAGCAACAGTTCGATAGGTAAAAGTACCGATGGCGGTGCAACCTGGAAATGGATGCAGCCCAAAGGTTACGCAAAACTCGACTTTAGGGATATTGAAGCTTTCGACGATCAGAATGCCGTTATCGTAAATGCCGGATCGCCTGCTTATATCCTTAAAACAACGGATGGGGGAGAAAGCTGGACAGAACATTATAAAAATGTAGATACGGCTATTTTTCTGGATGGGGCCGGTTTCTGGGACAAAAGCAAGGGCATCATTTTCGGCGATCCGATCAATAATAAACTACAGTTGCTTAAAACTACCGATGCAGGTAAAAGCTGGCAGGATGTTACCGCTAATTTAAAAAGCAGTTTAGCCAAAGGCGAGGCCAGTTTTGCAGCCAGTGGTACCACCGTTAAAACTTTACCAGGGGGTAAAACCTGGATTGCTACCGGAGGTACGGTTTCCAATATTTATTTCTCACCTGATTACGGAGCGAGCTGGCAGGTATTTAAATGCCCCATTATACAGGGCGAAAACAGTACAGGGCCTTTCTCTATTGATTTTTTGAATGATAAAATTGGCGTAGCCGTTGGAGGTAACTATGTAAAGGATAAAGAAAATACCAATAATGTGCTGCTCACCAACGATGGAGGCAAAACCTGGCAAAAACCTGCCAGTCCTGTTTTCGGATACCGATCGGGTGTAACTTACATCAATACAAAAACATTAATTGCCACCGGTACATCCGGTACCGATATCTCTACCGATGGAGGCCAGAACTGGAAACACATTTCGGATAAAAGTTTTAATGCCGTCCAAAAAGCAAAAAAAGGTAAATTACTTATCCTTGCCGGAGAAAAAGGCTCAGTTTACCAACTGGATACCGGTAAATAAAATTTCAGGTCGAATTACGTAACATGTTTATTAATTAGTGCTCTAATTACTAAAACGATTATATAAATAAACAGATTGATTAGCAGAAATGATAAAATTTTGTTTCTTTGCTAGGAAAACTAAAACATTAATTAAAAAAACACACACGCTCAATGGATTTTCTGCACACAATTTTAGGTGATGACATACAGGCCGGATTATTGATTATTTTAAACCTTATTGTAATCGAAAGTTTGCTTTCGGTTGATAATGCCGCGGTTTTGGCTACCATGGTAATGGACCTGCCAAAGAACCAGCGCGAAAAAGCATTAAAATACGGTATTATCGGTGCTTACGTTTTTAGGGGGATCTGTTTGTTCCTGGCGGCATGGCTGGTTAAAATCTGGTGGTTAAAACCACTGGGCGGTTTATACCTGTTATACCTTGCATTCGATTATTTCAGAAAGAAAAGCAGTAAAAAAGATGAGGAAGAAGAGGAAGTAGATAAAAGCAAAAGCTGGATATATAAATCAACCGTAGGTTTGGTAGGTACTTTTTGGGCAACTGTTGCACTGGTAGAGGTAATGGATCTGGCCTTCTCTATCGATAACGTTTTTGCCGCGGTTGCTTTTACCGATCATATCTGGTTAATTTATATCGGTGTATTTATCGGGATATTGGCCATGCGTTTTGTGGCACAGGCTTTTGTAAAACTGATGGAGAAATTTACCTTTTTAGAAACGGTGGCTTTCATCGTGATCGGCGTATTGGGTGTTAAACTTACATCGTCGCTGTTTACCCATTTTTATCCCGAATCGCCTATTTCACATGCCATTGAAGGCGAAAAAACAGATCTTTTTGTATCTATTTTCACCGTGGCTATTTTTATTCTGCCGGTATTAAGTTCTTTATTGTTCAACTTCCCTAAAAAACACAAAAGTGATATCGTGATTTCGGAAGATGCCGAAGATGTATTGGATAAATCTTAACATTAAGGCTTATCTGTCGTAAATCTTAAAATCAAACCTTCCCGGTGTTGCAATCGTATTACAACATCGTGATTTATTAAAACAGATTAGGAAACAGGTGCAAATGGCTTTTTACAAACATTACTCATTCGATCTTTGGTTAACGCTGATTAAATCCAATCCCACGTATAAACAGGAACGGGTACAATATTTTTACCAGAACTTTAACGGTAAACATAAAACTGTTGAAGAAATCGGCATCACTTTCCGCCAGGTAGATTTAATGGTAAATGCCATTAACGAAAAGGCCGGAAAAAATGTTGATGCTGAAGAGATGTACCTCATGATCATCAGCATGATCAACGATTATGATTTCAATTTCCGCGATGTAGATCTGCAGCAGCTTGATCATGATATGGAGCAGATTGTGTTTGCCCACATGCCAAAGCTCTATTGTGGCGATTGTTTAGATGTACTGGCTGCAATTAAAGAATCTGGAAATAGTACCACCAATATTTTGAGCAATACGGGTTTTATTAAAGGCAGAACACTAAAAAAGGTCATCAACCATCTGGGAATAGATCAATATATCGATTTTCAGCTTTATTCGGACGAAGTGCGCATGTCGAAACCCAGTACCGGTTTTTTTCAGCTGATGCTGGATACGATCGACAGAACAAAACACCCGGATCTGTTGTTAACCGATGTAATCCATATTGGCGATAACCCGCATGCCGATGTGCGCGGGGCCGAAGCCATGGGGATTAACAGTATGCTGATCAATTCCAACAATCTATCTATCTCAAACCTACTCTATGATACCGTATAGTTATTCACTCCACAAAATCGACAATACTACCGATTTCGGTTTTAGTGCCGATGATTACAGCCGCTTTAAGTTTGGCGATGATCTGGTAGCCCGATCATTCGGTAAGGCACTTGCCGATGGCTTTATCCGCTATTATCTGGTTGATAACCTGATTACCGACCAGATTGTGGTAATATCGAGCCCTTACAGCTTTATCCCAACGGCAACTTTTGCCATGAAAAATTATTTCGTGAGCGAGCTTAACCGCTGGCTGGTAGAAAATGGCGGTTTGGCCGTACAGGAAACAAAAGTACACCGTACCATTACCTACAAGGAAGATTATGGCGAGTTAAGTGCCGAAGAAAGGCTTTCGCTCATCGGGAATGATTCTTTCCATATCGATAAGGATTTCCTGACAGGGAAAACCCTGCTGTTTCTGGATGATATCAAAATTACCGGAAGCCACGAAAGGATGATCTTAAAAATGGCCAAAGAGTATGGCCTTAGCAACGAAATGCATATGCTCTATTTTGCCGAACTGGTAAACAAAAATATACATCCCAACGTAGAAAATTTTCTGAATTACCACCAGGTCAAATCTATTTTCGACCTGGAAGAAATTATCGATGGTGGCAATTTTTGCTTTAATACACGTATCGTAAAATACATTTTAAATAGCAGCACAAGCAGTTTTACCATATTTTTAGAACGCAGAAAAGCCGATTTTGTTAATCAGCTTTACGACCTTTCGCTTGGTAACAACTACCACACCATAGATGCTTATTCCAAAAATTTACATCTTATTAAAGATTATATCAAAAACAACAACTATAAATTAATTTAAATATGGCTATTAATCTGCAAAAGGGGCAAAGGGAAAATATCAATGCCCCTAAATTTACAATAGGTTTAGGTTGGGATACCAACAGCTCTTCTACAGGCTCCGCATTCGATTTAGATGCTTCGGTTTTTATAATGAACGACCAGAAAAAACTGGTTTCTGACGAAAATTTTGTTTTTTATAACAACCTGGTTTCTCCTGATGGTGCAGTAGAACATACTGGCGATAATTTAACAGGCGATGGCGATGGTGATGATGAACAGGTTAAAATCGACCTGACGAAAATAGACAGCAAGGTTAGCGAAATCTGCATAGTGGTAACCATCCATGAGGCAGAAACCAGAAGACAGAACTTTGGTCAGGTAAGAAATTCGTTCATCCGCATTTTTGATTCGGTAACGAATGAGGTACTTTTAAAATACGAACTGGAAGAAGATTTTTCTATCGAAACCGCAGTAGAATTCGGAAGGATTTACAAACGCGAAAATCAATGGAAATTTGAAGCAGTAGGTGTAGGCATGAAAGGTGGTTTACAGGATTATTTAAACAAATATCAATAATATTATGGCAATCAATCTTCAAAAAGGACAGCGTATCAGTCTTGAAAAAAGCAATGGTAGCAAACTTCAGAATGTTTGCGTAGGTATTAACTGGGGTGCTATCGAAAAGAAAGGTCTTTTCGGTTTCGGATCTTCGAAAGAAGCGGTTGATTTAGATGGAAGCTGTGCATTGTACAACGAAAACAAACAGCTTTTAGAGGTAGTTTATTTTGGCAATCTTAAATCTAAAAACGGATCGGTAAAACACAGTGGCGATGATTTAACAGGTGATATGGGTGGCGATGATGGTTTGGACAATGAGGTAATTACACTCGATTTTGGCCAGCTGGATGCTAACGTAGCTTATGTGGCTTTTGTGCTGAACAGTTTTAGAGGTCACGATTTCGGTACCATTCCTTTTGCTTCGATCCGCATTTACGAAGGAACAACCAAACGTGTAAACGAAGTTTTTGCCAAATACGATATCGCAAACGGATCTAACTTTGCCGGTCACGTATCGATGGTAATGGGCGTTTTCTATAAGAAAAACAGCGAATGGAAATTTAATGCCATTGGCGAGCCAACCAAAGACAGGAAACTGGAAGACACTGTTAAAACTGTAACCCAAAATTATTTATAGGCTGCAAAGCTGATCATATAATAAACTATGGAAACCAACCCAAATCTTCCGCAGGTGCTTACGCCGGTTAAACTGGATAAGGACGGAAATATTGACCTCGAAAAAATAACAACCGAGGAAACAACCAAATACCAGGAAATTGGAAAATCGCTCGAACCATCAGATGTAAATTCTATCCTGAATTACGGAAGCGATGCCCAAAACTCAATGGAGAAATACAGTAATGAGTTTTTATCGTCGGTACGTACCTATAATAGTGGCGAAGTTGGCGGTTTAATTAACGAATTGCTAACCGAACTTAATTATATCGATGTTTCCGAATTGGAGCAGAGCGGTTTTAAGAGTTTCATCTCTAAAATTCCGTTTTTAAAAAGTTTGGTTGTTGATGTAAAGAAACTTTTCCAGAAATATGATGTGGTGGTGAATAATATCGATAAAATCACCAACAAAATCAAAGCCGGAAGGTTAAATTCCATCAAAGATAACAGCTCGCTGCAAACCATGTTCGATAGCAATGTGGGGTATATCCACCAGATGGAGGAACTTATTATTGCCGGGCAGTTAAAATACAACGAATTGAACATTAAACTGGCCGAAATGGAGGGCAGGCCTGCCGATTACCAGGATTATGAAATTGCCGATCTTAGGGATTTCATCAGCCGTTTGGATAAAAGACTGGCAGATATGAAGATTGTGCGTTTTATCATGTTACAATCGTTGGCGCAGATCCGTGTGGTACAGAACAATAATACTTCTATTGCTGAAAAAGCACAATCGATTGTTTCTACCACCATTCCGGTGTGGAAAAACCAGCTTACCATTGCGGTTGCTTTACAAAGGCAGAAAGCCAATGTAGAGATGCAGAAGAAAATTTCGGATACCACAAATACCATTTTGCAGAAAAATGCAGAAATGCTGAAGCAGAACAGTATCGATGTGGCCAAAGAAAATGAAAAAACTGTGGTATCTTTGGAAACCCTAAAACGCACCACATCATCATTGATCGAAACACTTAACGAGGTAAAACAGATTCATGAGGCTGGTGCACAGAGCAGACGTGTGTTGGATGGCGAACTTAAAACTTTGGAAACAGAGTTGAAAAAGAACGTTACGAGGGTGAATTAAATTAACCTATGGATGAATACCGCTTAAATATTATCAAAAAATCGAACACAGAGATCAACCGTTTACAGTTGCTCTCTGTGTTTTTTGATGATGAGGTGATTTATAAAATTTACCTGCGGAGCCAGGTTATTCATCAGCTATTTGTGAATAATGAAGAACTGGATATCGAAAAACTAGATCTTTTCCACCTTCAGTTTACCGATAGTGTTATAGAACTGCTTAAAAAGATCAAAAAGAGCAACGAAAAAAACGTATCGCTCATTTACGATGAGATCGATCTTAATGAAGAACTGATCGATAGGATGGCGGGAACCGTGGTAGATCAGAAAAGTTTCGAGCAGGATAAACAGAAGCAATCGCTTAAAATAAACCTTTCACTGCGGAAACTGTTCAGCGTACTTTCTGAATTAAGCACCGACTTTCCTTTCTCAAAAAATATCAACGTTTTCAGCTCCAAATACGCCAACGATTTTTATTTCGATCTTACCACCGATCAATTTGCGCAACTGATTAACTTTCAGGAAAGGCAGGTGTATACCAACGTATATGCCATCATCGAAAGGAAACTGATGGGGAAACTGTGTAAATACGATTTCCGTACCGAATTTTATATTGGTTTAAAATCGGGCGAGCAGGTAATAGAAGTATATAAGTTTTTGGAAACAGACGATTATTATCTGTTTTTTCCAAGCCGGAACCTGTTCCTTTTCTGCGATTTAACCATTTTGAAAGATCTGGATACTTCCACCAACCTTTCCGAAAAAGAGAAGATTGTAAGGGAGCTTCAATACAAAAACGATAAGTTAAAAAGCAATGCTGCGGTATTAAAAACTGCCATTCCGCATGAGGTAATTAACCTTTTGGAAGATAGTTACCATAAAATATCGGATATCAATTTCTTAAACCACCTCAATAATTTCGATGTTCAATCGAATATATTGAAGACCATGCTTAAAACGGATCTTTTTTAGGGGGGGTAATTTCGTTTACTCCACCGCGGTCGTCACCCTGAATTTATTTCAGGGTCTATCATGTACGAAAGCTGCTGACCACAAAGTAGCTATTAGACCATTGAATAACAATAGAAATGGCTAATAAAATAAATTCAGCATGACGAATCCGATGGAAAAGGTGCTTCTAAAACATTATTTTCAGCTAATATTTTTGAAAATCAGGTTTTTAAGATTGCTTCGTGCCTTGTAATGACGGTTTATGTAAGGCATGAATAATCAATTCTACCTTTAACCTTACTAGACATTTAAGGGCCTATAAGCTTATATGATTCTTATATTACTTATATCGTCAACAGTATGTAAAAACGGCACTTAAAAGCTTAGATGTTCTCAGGTGCCTCAGGTGGTGGATTAAATTTGAACCATTTATTTTTTATGACCACCTTAGACACCTTAGCTCACCTGAGTTCTACACTGTCCAAAATATTAAATAAAATATACAGAATGTCATGCTGATCCGATAGCTATCGGATTTATTTCAACATCTTTCCAGACCAAAAGACCCTGAAATAAATTCAGGGTGACGACTCTTTAGAACTTAACTAAATCACCTATTACCTCGTTAACACCGCCAATTTATGCTTAAACAGCTCAATTGTCCGGCTCCAGGCCAGTTTTGCAGCTGCTTCGTTATAACGTGTGGGCGACGTGTTATTATTAAAGGCATGGTTTACACCTTCATAAATATAAAGTTTATAATCTATCTTATTGTCTTTTAATGCCTGCTCGTAAGCCGGAATGCCCGCATTAATACGTTCATCCAATCCACCATAATGTAGCATTATGCTTGCTTTAATTTTAGGCACATCGGCAGCATTGGGCTGTGCACCGTAATAGGCTACTGCGGCCTGTAGTTTTGGGTCGTTAACGGCCAGTTTATTAGCCATACCACCTCCCCAGCAAAAACCAACACAAGCTACCTTACCATTCCCATCTTTTCGGTTGCGAAGGTATTCCAGCCCTTTTAAGTAGTTCTGCAGGTTTTTTTCCGGATCCAGTTTGCCGATCAGTTCCCTGCCTTTATCCTCATCTGCAGGTGTTCCACCCAAGGGCGAAAGCGCATCAACACCCAGTGCAATAAAACCTTCGGCTGCAACCCGTTTGGTCACATCAATAATATGTGGATTTAAACCGCGGTTTTCGTGTATAACCAATACGCTGCCCAGATTCTTTTTGCCTTTTGGTTTTGCCAAAACGGCTTTTATTTCACCATCAACGCCCGGATAGGTAATGTTTTCAACCTCAATATCATCGCTGTTAAAAGCGGCTGCTGCAACATAGTTATTCTCGAGCATGGGCAAAATCGTCATTGCCAAAGCCGTGCTACCGGCCAGGATGGCCAGCTTTTTCATAAAATCTTTTCTGCCGATCTGACTATGGGTGTACTCATCGTACAGGTTGATTATTTTCTGATCCATCTTATTGATTTTGAATTACCTTACAATATAAAAAACACCCGCGGGATTTATCGCCGCCTTGCCTAAAAGTTACAATACAGTTCTTCCCACTTTTTGATCAGGCCTACACGGTGTTTGGTATAACGTGGTGTTAAAAATGCGTTCGACCAATCGTCGTAATTATCATAAAAGAATTTGAGAAAGAAAATATGAAAAGTGATACCCAGATAAGGAATTGCCTTTAATTCATCGTTGCTTAATGGCCTGATTTCCCGATAAGCTTTTAAAAAAATGTCAAAATCCTTTTCTGCCTGTTCTTTTGTAATCAGATTATTAAGCTGGTGGAAGAAATAATGGTTCAGGAAAGTCATTAAATCGTTGATTAAATAACCCTCGCCTGCAAAGTCGAAATCAAAAAAAGTAATGTTCCCCAGTTCATTAAAATGGAAGTTTTTGGGGAAGAAATCGTAATGACAATAACCGTAGCTGAATGTTGAGGTATCAAAATCTTCAAACTTTTTTACCACTTTGTTGGCTATTTCGTTTAAGTATTCAAATTCCTCCGGCATTTCAGTAAAGTGAGGTTTTAAATCCCTCAATGGTTCAAACAGGGTGGTTTCAAAATTAAAAATTGGTCTGGGGTAATTTAATTTGATGACAGAGGTGCTTTGATGGAGTTTGGCCATATCATGCCCCAATTGGGTAAGGTGTTCTTTCCCGAGATCTAAAACCACTTTCCCTTCAGCATAAGAAAATAATACGCCATTTCTCAATCCTTCTACAGCATTAAACTGCTGGATTTGCTCTCCCTCCACATCAGCCAAAGGATAGGAAACCGGATTTCCATTTGCCCTTAATAGGTTTAGCAATTCTACCTCGCCTTCAATTTCGTTTCTTTTGCGGTGTGCATCGCGGTAAATCTTGAAAATGTATTTCTGAGATTCGTTTTCCAGTATATAGGTATCACTTACATTTCTAATCAACAATCGGCATGTAGTATTAGGATCTAAGCCATAAGCTATAATTAAATGGTCTTTTAAAGCAGCGGCTGATAAGGTGGAGTATTGGGCGGGGAATATATTCATTAATTACTTGCCTAATGCGTCTTTAAGAGCTGTTTTAAGATCGGGAATAGTGAGCCTCGGACTGCCAACAACGGCGTATTTTATAACTTTGTTTTTATCAGAAACAATATATACCGGATAGCGGGTAAGTTGATAGGCATCAGAAACCGCCCTGCCCGAACTGATCAGTTCGGCATTGCGCAAAGGTTGTTCTTTTAATTTTTTAACGGCAATATCGTTATTGTCGGTTGTAATGGCCAAAATCAATAAATCTTTCGGATCGCCCAATTCTTTTACAAAAGCACTTATTTCGGCAAAATTTTCGGTGCAGGTACTGCAGCTGGCGTACCAATATATCTGTAAAATTACCTTGTTTTCTAATTTGTCCTGTTCGTAAAAGGCTGTTAGAGGTGCTATGTCTAGCTTTTTGCCTTCGTAAACATAGGGTGTATTTGCCTTAGTGCTCTCACGTATAAGTTTATTAAACCTGTTAACCTCCTCCTCGCTCATTTTAGTAATAACCATTTTTTGTGGCAAAGATTTGTCGCTACTTGGCACCAAGGTGTACAATCCCGTGCGTAAGATTTTATCGTATTGATAATAACGTAGCGCCTTGCCTTTTTCATCATAATAAATAAGGGTAGTATCGGTTTTTGGGATCATATTGGCCGACATACTTACTATTCTGCTGGTTTTGAGGATCGTTTTTGTGCTGTCCTGCGCCCTGAGACCAAAGTAGGCGAAAAGTAGTGAGAGTGTAATCAGATATTTCATGGGATTTGATTTTTGAAATGCAATTTAACATTTAGTTTTAAAATAACCCATTAATTTGAGCTACCTTACCAACCTTAGGCATACCGTTTTAAGATTTGAACCAATCTGTTGGAAAAAATATTTGATTGCCTTATCGATAGTTTTATCGAAGATAAAGTTGGGATTGCAGAGAACTTTTTAAGCGTTCAGCTTGCGGCCAAACTTAAAGAAAACCTGATCTCCCTGTTTGAAAATAAGAAGTTTTTAAACGCAGGGATAGGAAATGATGTAGTTGTTAATCAGGATAAACTGATCCGTAGCGACGTAATTTACTGGCTCGATAGGAAGCATGAAAATCAGTACGAAAACGATTTTTTCGATCTGATGGATGAATTTGTTCTTTACTTAAATCAAACCTGTTATACCGGCATTACCGGTTACGAATTTCACTATACGCTTTACGAAAAAGGAACTTTTTATAAAAAACACATTGATCAGTTTAAGCACAACGGAAGCCGGCAATATTCGATGATCATGTATTTAAATGCAGATTGGAAAACAGAAGATGGAGGCGAGTTACGCATTTATCATGCTGATGAAGAGCAGAATATCCCGCCCAACAATGGCAAGAGCGTTTTCTTTAAAAGTTCTGATTTAGCACACGAAGTGTTGCTCACCAATAAACAGCGGATGAGCATTACCGGCTGGTTAAAGATCGGTTAATCCTCAATATTCAGGAGCTGTTTGATAATGCCCTTAAAGTTTTTGCCAATTGGTACCTGTTGCCCGTTTTTAAGCACAATGGTATTACCTTCAAGGTAATCGACATATTTTTTGTTAAGAATAAACGATTTGTGGATCCGGATAAAGTAATAGCCAGGCAATTGTAGCTCAAAACTACCCAATGTGCGTGGGGTAAGGAAGAATTCGTGGTTTTTCCAAACTTTTACATAATTGCCAAGGCTTTCCAGAAACTGTATTTCCTCTATATTGATGAGGATATGTTTTTTATCAACTTTGAGCGAAATCTGTTCTTCGTTTTTGGTTATTGCTTTTTCTGCATCAGCGGTGCCGGTGTTTTGTTTTTTAAGCTGGAAAAGTTCCAGTGCACGGTTAACGGCTTTTAAAAAACGGTCGAGTCTGAAGGGTTTTAAAAGGTAATCACAAACAGCAAGGTCGAAACTTTCCAAAGCATATTCTTCGTAAGCCGAAGTAATTATAACGAGGGGTTTTTGCTGTAATGTTCTCAAAAAATCCAGACCGTTCAGTTTCGGCATCCTGATGTCCAGAAAAATCAGGTCTACCTGTTGCCTGCTCAAATAATCCAGCGCTTCTGTAGCCCGGTAGCAATGCCCAGCGATGGTTATAAAAGGAATATCTTTTGCATATTCGGTTATCACGCCGTGGGCAAGTGGTTCGTCATCTACAATTAAGCAACGTAGGCTCATGTAACCTGGAGTTTAAGTTTAGCCTTAAAGATATTACCAATTGAGTTGATATGCAATGTATAACGGTTTGGATAGAGCAATTCGAGCCTTTTTTTAAGGTTATCTATGCCTATTCCATTGGTTTCGTGTATTTCTTCCGGATCGAAAGAGTTTTCGCAGGTAAAGCTGAGCGAATTATCGACAGTAATTAATGAAAGTTTTAATGTAGCAGCATCTTCAGCAGGCTCTATACCATGCTTAAAGGCATTTTCTATAAAAACGATGAGCAGGAGCGGGGCAATATCGATCTGATCATTGTCAACCTGTTTGTTAAACTCAAAATGTAGCGTTTTCCGCAAACGGATCTGTTGTAACTGTATATAATCTTCAATGTAATCGAGTTCCTGATAAAGTTTAACCGTTTTTTCCTGTCCTTTGTAAATGGTATACCGCATCAGTTCTGATAGCTGCAGGATACTTTCGGGTGTTTTCTCCGATTTTTGGAGACTCAATGCATAAAGGTTGTTCAGCGTATTAAAAAAGAAATGCGGATTAAGCTGTTGTTTTAACAGATCGAGTTCGGTTTGTGATTTTTCTTTTTCCAGCGCCATGATCCGGTTATTCTGTTTCCCCCATTGCAGGGCCAAAACCACAGGTAAACTGATCAGCATAATGGCAAAGGCACCAAATGCATTTTCGGGTTCGAAAGGATTGGCTACGAATATACTCCTCCCAAAAACAGTATTAATCGGCAACGAAATCAATACCTGCGCCAGTAAGGGATACAGAATGGCAACCGTGGCAGAAAGTGTTAAGAGGTAAATCAACAATCCTTTTTCTTTTAGGATTTTAGAAACCAAAAACCTGCTGTTGATCAAAAAGAGCAGGTATCCGCACAGGTACATGATCAGAAACTGTGAAAAGAAACCCAAAAAAGTGCCGAAATTATAAAGCAGCATTTTAGCATCAAACTCAAAACCCACCAAACGGAAGCCTTTTCTTTGATAAATTGGGTTTTCCAAACTCGATACGGCCATAACCGAAATGGTTGCGGCAAGTAAAATGATGGTAATGAGTACTGCATTCTCCAGACCGATTTTCTTGATCCATTTAATATGCTGCACTTTTTTCTGGTAATATTGATTGGCAATCAACATCAATTCGAGTGTTTGTGCAGCCAAAGCTGTTGAAATAAAAATGGAACTATCCAGTTCCCCGATTTTTAGGATGGATGCAATATCTGTAAAAACAGGTAATAGGATGAAGTAGCACATGCCCAGGTAAATGGCATATCGTTTTTTGTTTAAGGTTTGTTTTAATTTGGATTTAATGAAAGAGAAGATGAGTACGGGCAATAAACAAAAGCCCAAAGCCAGAATGCTGCTGGCATAAGTTGACCAAATGTTGCTGGATAAGGAATAGGTATTGAATATGGCAATCCATAACAGCAAACCAACATTTATAAAGAAATCCTGGTATTTATAACTGAAATTTAAATTTTTTATATTAAGCATTCCTTTCCTCCATCGTTTGTGTCTCATCTCCATGGTTCGTGTCCTCACGAACCATTTTCTTCCACTTTTCCCTCCGTGGTCTGTGTCCCCACGGACCACCGCGATAAGTAATTTTAGTTTTGGCACAAGAAAACCATTTTCTTCCACTTTTTATTGTATTGATCACCTTAATAGTTTCGGTTCGTGGCGACACGAACCGAGGC
>NZ_DJDT01000287.1 GCF_002432345.1 Pedobacter sp. UBA5917 | reverse complement strand
TCAGCAGGATACCTCAAAATCTAAAAAAGATCCATCCAGTTATTCTGTAAAAACAGATACGATAGGGCAAATGATCAGGGCGTTGCAGAAATTTAAAACAGTACGCGATACGGTAAACATCCGTTCGGTTGCACCAGTTCCAAATTTATCACTGCAGCAGGTTATTAAGGGCAATTTGGCCGGGGTTTATGTACAGGAACCAAATGGTGAGCCCGGAACCGAACAGAGTATTATTGTACAGGGTACATCGGGTTTGCTCTTTAACAAAAAAGACGTTTATGCTCTACAACCGGCAATTTATTTAAACGGGGTGCCACTGGTGGCCGATAATCCTTTTGCTTTTGATGTGCAGAAATACGATTACAACAGGATCGGCCCCGCAACCAATTTATTATCACAGATCGATATCAATAATATCCAATCGATTACGGTAATAAAAGATCCGTTCGAACTGGCCAAACTTGGTCCAAATGCCGCTAACGGAGCGATATATATTACCACTAAAAATGCGAAGGCCGGTCTCAGGGATATCAGCCTGAACTCTTATTTTGGCTATGTAACCGCACCAAAGGTTAATACCGTTAATGGTGTTTATGAGAATAATTTCAGAAGTCAGTTTTATAAAAAATATAATCCTACCGGTAGCCCGGCTTCTTATCTGCGCGATTCTACCAATGTGGCTTATTTCGGGCCATCAAACTGGACCGATTTATACTACCAGAATGCACCAACTTTTTCGGCCGATCTGGGGATTACCGGCGGTACCGAAAGGGCAAACTTCAGGTTTTTTGGTTCGGGTACAAAAAATGCCGGAAATGCCGATAATACCGGAATTAACCGTTATAACCTGTTTTTTGGTATCAATATGGCGCCGTTTAAATGGCTTACCGTGGCAAGTACAGTTAATACGGCCCGTTTAGACCGTACACGGAACAGAAGTTTGCGCGACCGTTTTGCCGAAACGCGCTATATTCCCGATTTAAGTAGTCCGCTTTCTCCAAATTCTGATTCGTATGCCAGTTATTTAACCCAGAACGAAAGAAATGTAGATAACAACCGCTCAACAGTATTAAACGGAAATTTAACACTCAGTGCCAGGGTTAATAAATTTGTGATCTCCACCACGGGTTTGTTCAATTATAACGAGGGGGTAAGGGATTACTTTATCCCATCAACCTTATTAGCGGGTATCAGCTATGTATCCAATTATTTCGGCTATAGCCAAAGGGTAGCCATCAACAATACAGTTAGCTATAAATACGACATCAATAAAAACAATATTGTTGATTTTGAAGTGGGGCAGAGCCTGCAGGGCGATACCTATAAATATAATTATGCAAGGGCTTATAATGGACCTAACGATTACGTTAAACTGGCCTTTGTTGACGGTAGACAGACTATTGGTGGAGTCGAAAACCCCGATTACCTGAATGTATTGGCCAAGGGAGGCTTTTATGTATTTAGATACATCGATAAAGAACGTAATAATTTAATGTCGTTTTACGGTTCTGCAAAATATGCATATAAAGACCTGTTCACTTTTAGTGCATTATTACGTAGAGACGGTGCTTCTAATGGTCAGCCCGATAGCCGTTGGGTAACCACACCAGCATTTAATGCTAATTTTAATTTAAAAGAACAGTTTTTAAAAGACAGTAAAACTGTTAACGCTTTGCATTTAAGCGCCGGTTGGGGCCGAACGCTAAGGATTTTTCAGGATGACCGTTTTGCTGCCGGACCACAGTACCGATCGGAGAATGGATGGGAAGAAGAACCTACCATACCTGGCTACGGTGGTTTATTGGGCATTAACCGCCCTTATAATAGTGGTTTCATCGGTTATAACATCAGCTTACCTTTTGCCGATAGAACCAGCGTAACCTTAGATGCATCGTTTTTAAATAACCGCCTTAACACTGCGGTAACCGTTTATAACCGCGAAGATAAAAACAATGTAATCGGTTTGCCGGTAGCGGTTGAAACAGGTTATTCTACCCAGTATAAATCGGGTATGGATATTAACAACAAAGGGGTAGAGCTTTTGGTTAACGGAACTGTTCTACAAAAAACAGAGGGATTAAGCTGGAATACAGGCATGAATCTAAGTTATAACCAGAATAAATTATCTGCTTTACCAGAAGGCCTGAACGAGCTGATTTACCAGAACGATAATAAGCTTCAGGTAGGGAAATCGGTTGGCAGTTATTGGTTATACACCAACCAGGGAATTTACAATAGCGATGCCGAAGTACCGGCAGGCAGAACCTTTAATGGTATCCCTTTAAAAGCAGGAGATCCGAAATGGGTTGATTATAATAATGATAATCGGATAGACAGTAAGGATAAAGTGCTTACAGGCGATAGGTTACCAAAATTTATTGGCGGTTGGAACAATACCTTAACCTATAAAAACTTCGATCTGAATTTCAATTTTATTTTCGCGGCAGGCCAAAAGGCCATTAATCAATACGAGGCCACCCGTTATGGCTTTGTAAACCGAGAGGCGGGAAATGATATCAACTCGGTTAAAGAAGTTTCATCATGGCAATCGTTCGATAGTGAGAAAAACTATCCGGTATACAATCCATGGAGTCCGGTTGATGCTTACCGTACCGATCAGGATCTCTTTTTGGAAAGTGCATCTTATATAAAATTAAGATCGGTAACCATAGGATACGATTTCAGCAAAACCGGTTTCTTTAAAAAAGCGGGTGGAAAGTTTAGAAGGGCTTATTTATATGCCACCGCCCTGAACGTATTTACGCTGACCGATTTTTCGGGCGTTGATCCTGAACTGATCAACTACAACGGAATTTACGACGGTGCCAATATCACCATCCCACGAACTTTTGTTCTGGGTTTCAAACTCGATTTATAAAATATTACCAGAATTGATATGAACTATTCTAATTATAAAATTAGTATCTGCAGATCGGTTACCCTTGCTTTAATATTCACCCTGGTTGGCATTGGCAATTTCTCGTGTAAGAAAATTGATGATGTACAATCAACCAGGTTGGCTACTGAAGAAAGCAACTGGAAAACACTGGAAGATGCACGTGCAAACCTACTTTCGGTATACGGCCTGATGCGTTCGGCCACCGTATCTGATAATACCCATTGGTTAATGGGCGATTTACGACAGGGCGACTTTCAGATTACCAACAGGGCCGATCTTAAATCTATAGTTACCGGGCAGTTAAATGCACAATATCCTGTAATTAACCGGATTACCAACTGGCGCAGGTTTTATGCGGTGGTTAATGCGGCAAGTTTGTTTATCGAACGCTCTAAACAGATTATACCATTAGATTCGCGTTATACGCAGATCAACAACAATGTAGATGTGGCGCAGGCCAGGATATTAAGGGCTTTTGCTTACTTCTATATGGTAAGGATTTGGGGCGATGTGCCTTTGTTAACCTCATCGCATGATGGCGACTTTGTTAAATTACCAAGAACAAACAGGGATAAGGTTTTACAGTTTGCCACTACCGAACTTTTGGCTGCGGCCCAGGTGGTACCGTTTAAATATGGTGGCGATGATCCTATTCTGCCCGGACTTTATTATGGAGCAGGCTGGTCGAGCTGGAACGGAAACATTTTTACCCGTTTATCTGCCTATATTATTTTGGCGCATATTGCTGCGTGGCAGGGTAATTACCTTGATGCGGCAACCTACAGCAAATTTGTGCTCGATAATTATACCCGCTCTAACGGAAGCGGATCGAACGGGATCGTGTACTTAGATATGGATGCCCTAACCGAAAATGTAAATTACTATAGCCCTTTTGCTTTTAAACGTGCAACTGTACTGGTTGGTTTCCCTTTTGAGGCCGGTAACGGTTTATCAACAGCCAACGGACACATAGAACAGTTAACCCTGGCCTCGCCATTTATCCCCAAGGCACAACCGGAAATGTTTGTTCCAAAAGACAGCATCCTTAAAATATTTACCGATCCGAACGATTTAAGGTTCAGCATTAACCCGATCAGTGGTTTATACCGCACCAATTACTTTTACAATTTTACTTCAGAGCAGCCCATATTTAACAAAATCAAGGTTATTTATACTGCCCAAACGTCAGGCGATTTTACACTGTTCAGTTCTACCATGCTGTTTAGCCGTATCGAAGAGGTTACCCTGCTCAGGGCCGAGGCATGCGCGGTATTGGGACAACGCGATGAGGCCATTACCGCCTTAAACAAAGCAGCAAATTTAAGGGGAACAGCCACTTATGATCCTGCATCGGGTAAAAATTTGGTCGATGCCATTTTTGAAGAACGCAGAAGAGAACTGATGGGAGAGGGCTGGAGATGGTACGATATTGTTCGTTACAACAGGATTAAAAATGCTAGTGGAACTTTTATCAGTAAAAATGGTACGCCGCTCACATTCAGGCAGTTTGAAACTGCGGGTGGAATTTACTGGCCGGTATCGCAGGATGTAATCAATGCCAATTCGCTCATCACACAAAATCCATACTGGCAATAATTATTTATAAGGTGCCAAAAGCCTCCGGATGATAAGTCCTGGTTGGGTTAATCACCACTTAAAAGAAAATAATCATGATGAAAAAGAAATTATATAAGGGTAGTATGGTAGTACTTTTTGCAGCAATCGGCTTGTATTTAAGTGGCTGCAAAAAAAGCGATTCGCCCTATTACGATTATACCAATACTGTACAAACTTTTAAAGGATCGGCCATGGATTATTTAAAATCCAAACCTAATACTTTCGATTCGCTTTTATTGGTGCTGGATCGATTTCCTTTCCTTAAAGATTCGTTAACCAACCAGCAGGTTACCCTGTTTGCACCCGTAAACGAAAATTTTGCAGCATCGGTAAAGTATTTAAACCAAACCCGAAAAGCAGAAGGAAAAGCACCGGTTTATTTAAGAACAGGAGATCCTGATGAGTTATTGTACATGCTCACCAAGTACATCATAAGGGGGAACAAAACCACCACGGCCTATACCAGTAGTGTTGATGGTATTACGTTAAACACAATAGGTTTTAGTTATCCCATGCATATTAAAGCGGTAAAATCAAATGCATCAGGTTTTGTGGGTGGTGGAGCTACCACGCTCGAGTATAGCGATATGTATGGCTCAACCATTCAGCTTAACTGGGTTACCACCAATACCAATGCGGTTAATATTAAAACCAATAACGCCACCATTAACATTTTAACCCCGTTGCACAATTTCGGCTTTGATGAATTTACATACCGACTGGATCAATAACCTTATGAAGATGAAGACCAATAAATACTTTTTTAGTGTAGCCATCATGCTATCAGGTATGATGCTCATGCTGGTTTCGTGCAAGAAAAACCTGCCCGATAACAGGTTATCTATCGCAAACGATAGTCAGTACACTCAATTTATATATCAGCCTACTTTGGGTAGGAACACCTTGTTTACCAATAATTTTACCTACGGCAACTCGAGCCGGCCGCTTGATTTTAAAATTGTAAACATGCGCACATTTGGTGGCGAGCCTGCACCCGAACTTACCAAGCTTTATCCGGTTAAAGTATGGAAAACAGCTTATGACGGGACTGAGAAATCGCTGGCCGAAATCGAGGCAAAACGTGTAATAGAAAATCACCCGCTGTTTGAGGTAAGGCCACACTCGGGCGAATTCCTGATGTGGGCAGAGGCCAACTCTAACATGATCAAGGCACAGCCGGATTCGGGTTATGTTTTTGATGTAGAAATGTCGAACACAGGGGGCAGAAAATATTTTCAGAATTTCCGCCTTACCCCGTTACGCGAGCGCCCTTACGAGCCATCGCCTCTTGATCCGATAACCGGACAGGGAACAGCTACCTCTATCAGTCCTTCCGGAATGTTTATTACCGGAGTACGTACCAATCAATTTTTATCATCTAGCGATGTGCGGGTAGTGTTCAATAAACTGCCAAAAGGGTTGCCGGGTTATTCGGGCCATAGCATCAGTTTCAAATTTGTGGATACACTGGCACAGCCTATCGATCCTAATAAGTTTGCTTTAACCGATTGGGGCAATCTGGTACACGGTTTTAATATGATAAAAGATGCTACTAAAGTAAAATTTGATGTGGCTTATCCTGTTCCACTTACCGCATACCCTACAAAATATACTACAACCGATGGCGGAGCGGCCAGGGTAGTGTTCAGGTTCGATCGGCAGGCCTTTGGTGCCGCTTTACTGCACTGTTATCTGGCGTTAAATTTTAAGATCTACGAGGAGGGAGATTGGGAAATCATCTTCCAGTTTAAGAACGACAGACCCAAATTCGACAACGACTGATGAAACTAACTAAATCAAAACAAAATATATTTCCAATGAAGTATTTTTACAGCATAGTAATCTTATTGATTTTTGGTTTGCACAATCTTGCCCTGGCACAACAGCAAATTGCGGTTACAGGTACGGTTTACGACGGCGAATCGAAAAAGAAAGAAACCATGCCCGGTGTAAGCATTTTAAGCGGTGGCAGGGTAATGGGCCAAACCGATGGAGATGGGCGCTTTAGGGTAACGGTGGCATCAAATGCCGAAATTACCTTTAAATATTTAAGTTATGTAACCCAAACCGTAAAGGTTAACGGCCGTACCAATATTAATGTAACCCTTCAGGGCGATAATGCTACACTTAAAGAGGTAACCGTTAGTGCTGGTTATCAAACCAAAACCCGTACATTATCTACCGGTTCTACCGTAACCATTTCGGGTAAAGATATCCAGGGGCAGCCTGCCAGTGATGTAATGTCGCTTTTACAGGGTAAGGTTGCCGGGCTTAACATCCAGAACAATACCGGTGCCCCGGGCTTTAGGGGATCAATCACCCTGCGTGGTATTTCTAACATCAACGTGTCCGGTTCAGGAAGTTCTAGTTTCTTAACCCCAACTTCTCCGTTGTTTGTAATTGATGGAGTACCTGTTGATGATAATACCAATTATTCTTACGGTTTTCAACAAGCTGGTCCGGGTGTATCGCCTATCTCGCAGATTCCGCCCGAGGATATTGAAGATATTACCACATTAAAAGATGCTGCCGCTACAGCACTGTACGGATCAAGAGGTGCTTATGGGGTAATTTTGGTTACCACCAAACGTGGTAATTCAAAGGTGCCGGTAGTGCGCTATAGCGGAGCTGCATTCTTTTCGATGGTGCCCCAGTTGCGTACCGTTATCGGTGGTAAGGGCGAAAGACAATTGCGTATCTGGCAGATCCTTCAGAACGATAGTACTTACAACCATGCCGTGGATCTGATCAACTCATCGCCGCTTTTAGCCGATAGTTTAAATGCTTACTATAACAATTCAACTGATTGGCAATCATACTTTTACCGCAACACATTTAACCAGACCCACAACGTAAATGTTTCGGGTGGCGATGTTGCTTTCAACTATAAAGTAGGTTTGGGTGCCTACGATGAAACAGGTATACAGCAGAATACAGGTTATTCGAGGTACAACCTCAATATGAATATGCAGTATAACCCCACACCTAAATTTAAATTGGTAGGGCAGTTGCAAAACTCTATTCAAAAACAGCAAACAGGCAGTGGAAACGGCTTGTTAAACAGTGGGCTTGCCGCTACAGGCTCGGCCTCTACCTTATTGCCATCACCATCGCTTTATTCGTCGCAAAGTGGTTTGCTCGCACAGCTGCAAACGGATAACGATAATAAATCGTTACAGACTTTTGCAACCATTAATGCTGAATACGAGGTTTTTAAGAATTTTAGGATTGCCACCTTTTTAAATTATACAAACAGTTCGGCCACAAAAGACAATTTTTCTCCGGCTGCGTTAAATGGTAACCAATCTCAGTACTATACCTATAACGATAGGGCAACCAAGCTGTATAACCGTAACCAGTTTTCTTATGTATATGGCCTGAAAGATGCTTCGGGTGAGGATTCGCACACTTTTAACTTATTTGCTTTTACCGAAATCAATTCGAGCTTTTTTAAGGCCGATGCTATTTTGAATGAAAGAGGTGTTAACGATCAGTTGAGAGGGCCTTTAACCAACATGACCAATTACTATACTTCTTTGGGCGGAACCATTGATTATAATGATGCCAGGAGTATTGCTTTTGCCGGTGCATTTTCTTATAACTACAAGCAGCGGTATGTTTTAGACCTGAATTACCGTTTGGATGCCAACTCGGCCAACGGTGCAAATGCGCGTTATATTGCCAATCCGTCAATCGCCTTAAAATGGAACTTTAACAAGGAAAAATTTATGGATAACATCAAATGGATCGATTATGCCGATATCCGTTTGAGTTATGGATCCAATATACAGCCGGTTGGCGGTATTTTTGATGCCTATGGTAAATATGTTGGTGGTGCCCGTTATAACAATGCCAACTCGGTAGTATTGGATTTGGAGAGGCTTCCAAATCTTGATTTACAGCCTACCAAGGCAACAACCTATAATGCCGGAGTTGATTTTAGCTTATTCCAGAACCGTTTTTCTTTCGTTTTTGATACTTATTATAAACAGAACGATAATATTTTCAGGTATAAGGATATTTCGAGTTCTAATTCATTTGGTAGCATTGCTTCAAACGAAATCAGTAACGTAAACTATGGCTGGGAGTTTCAAACAACCGCCCGTCCATTAAGTCCAACCAGCCCGTTTAAATGGACTATATCTGCTAACCTTGCCATCAACAGAGAGATTTTGGCCCAGCTGCCTGATGGTTTACGCGATATGATTTATTACGATAAAGAATTGGGACAGGATATCTATTATCGCTTGGGAACCAACTCGTTATCCAACTACCTGTACAATACAAAAGGGGTATATTCTACCAATGCACAGGTTCCGGTTGATCCTAATACCGGATTACCATACCGCGTAGGGGGTAACGGACGCCTAAATTATTTTAAAGCAGGCGATCCTATTTTTACCGATCTGGATGGAAATTATGTGCTCGATGGTAACGACAGGGTAATTGCGGGTAATTCGCAGCCCCAGGTTACCGGTGGTATAACCTCTTACCTGCAGTGGAAAAACTGGAGTTTAGAAGTAAATACCTCTTTTACACTTATCCGCGATATTATCAATAACCCATTGGCCAATCAGTTGCATAACTACTATCTTCCTAATGGTTCGGGTAGTTTGGTGCCGCTCGATCAGCTTAACTATTGGAGTACCCCTGGCGATGTGGCTACTTATGGCAATCCCCTAGATTTCGTACGTGCAAGGATTATCGATCCCTTTAGGATAAACCAAACCGTATTTCAGGAAGATGGCTCTTACTTTAAGTTAAACTCGGTTAAAGTGTATTACATCTTTGATAAAAAGTTGACCAGCAAATTCGGTATGAACAGGGTAAGTATCAATGCCACCGCATCAAACCTCGGTTTTATTACACGTTACTCAGGTCCTAATCCTGAAAATGTGACCAGTTTGGGTAGAGATGATTCTGGAGGTTATCCTTCTCCACGACAGTTTACACTGGGTTTAAATATTGAGTTTTAATAAGATAATTAGAGATGAAAAATATAAAATATATAATCCTGTTTGCCTTACTGGTTTTGAGTACGGTAGGCTGTAAAAAATTTCTGAACGTAACCCCCATTGAAGCGCAGAGCGGTAACAATTTCTGGAAAACACGCGAAGATGTAGAAGGATTCACCAACGGGATTTACTCGAGGTTAAGATCGAAAGTTGCCGGTACCCCCCAGTTTTTTAGCGATGATGACCGTGCATTTTTTCCGGCACTCGAAATCAGGGGAAATAACATCCAGGTAATCAGTATGGATAATGATGGGGCAAATAATTTTAATGCTTTGATTGGCAGTGATATGAAATATATTGTTAACTCCAGCGGACGCTATAACAGCATGATGAAAAACATCATGAACTGGAAAGAGTGGTACGATGTGATAGCTGCAGCCAACATCATGTATTTTGAGGTTGATAAGGTGCCCGCTAGCAGCTTACCCGATGCTGATAGAAGACGATATAAGGCAGAGGCGGTATTTCTGCGTAATTTAAGCTACATGTTTGTTTGTAAGTTATTTGGCGATGCCATTTATTATACAGATGCCTATCATAACCGTCCGGATTCTAGAATTTCGCAGGTTACCGTAATGAACAAATGTATTGCCGACATGACTGCGGCAAAAAATGACCTGCCAACCTATTATAACGATGCTTCATCTAACGGATTCAGACCAACCAGGGCATCAGCTGTAGCACTGTTAATGCATTTAAACATGTGGGCTGCTGCCTGGGATACCGGTGTTAAAACCAAATACTACGATGCGGTAAAAACATTGGCCACTGAACTCGATACCTATAGTAATTACAAAATACTACCGGTTAACGCAGCCAATACCATGAAAATTTTTAAAGGCAGAAGTTCCGAAAGCCTATTCGGTATCCTGCAGGAGTTTAACTATGGCGAAGGCTTTTCGTTACCCGCAGGGTTTTCCTATTATTTTTCGCATTTTCCTTACAGGGGTAATGTAAACAAAACATCAAGCAGCATGGCCTACCAAAGCAGTTACATTTCCAAGCTGTATATGTCAGGTTCTTCTGATGCAAGGTTAACCACCTGGTTCGAAAACTACGATTCAGGCAGTGGAAGCTTTCAGTTTAAAAAATTCGCCAATACTTATACCACAGGCTCCGGAACTGCTATAACGGTAACCAGCGATGACAGTGCCATTATTTTCAGGTTGCCCGATTGTTATTTATTAACGGCCGAGGCACTTGCCGAGCTTGGCGATGATAGTGGAGCAAGGGATTTTGCCAACAGGGTTACGGTTGCAGCAAATGCACCGCTTATTACCCAGGCCGGGCAGGATTTAAAGGATGAGATTTATAAAGAAAGGTGCAGGGAACTGATTGGCGAGGGGCAATTCTTTTTTGATCTGGTACGCACTAAAAGGGTAATCAGCTCCGATTTTACAAAATCGCCTATATCCGTAGCCAACCTAAACGCAGGCGCATGGACCTGGCCGCTAACCATTAGCGCTGCCGATCGTAGCGCAAACCCAAATTTAATCGGTAATAACTTTTGGAACTAATAGATATGATGATGAAAAAGAATTATAAAACACTGCTGTTCTCTCTGATCTGTATATTATCGGTATTAACCGGCTGTAAAAAGTATTATATGGATACAGGAGTTCATGATGCAAAATACAGCGGTAATATCATGCAGTACATGGAAGAAAAGAAACCTTTTTTCGATTCTACCCTAACGGTAATCAAACTGGCCGGTTTGGCCGATGTGGTGAGTAAAGAGAACATTACCTTTTTTGCACCACCAAGTGGCTCCATCTTTAAATCTATTAAACGCTTAAATATCGAATTAAGGGTAACCGGGAAAGATACTGTTTCTAAATTATCGCAGATTAAACCCGAAGTATGGCGCAATGTGCTGTCGCAATATATTTTTAAAGGCGGCAACCGCTTAAAAGATTACCCTCAGCGCGATACTTTGTCCTATCTCGCTTACCCTGGCCAGGGTTATACCTCTTATGGCGGCAGGATTATGAATGTTGGTGTCATTTTTAACGATGCCGTGGTGTATAACGATAAAGGGGCCGAAATTTCGAGGGTGGCTTACGCAGGTTACCGTCAATTATATTTGGCATATATCCCCGATCTTTCCAACCCACAGGTATCGTTGGTTAATATTCCGGTTGCTACTTCCGATATCCAACCGAGCAACGGTGTGCTTCATGTGCTGAACAAGTTCAAGCATAATTTCGGGTTCAACACCGATGTTTTTATCGAACAGGCCATATCCGCAGGTATTAGTCCGCCAACACCATAGGTTTATTATATCACCCATAAATAGAATAAAATGTTAATTCATATAAAATATAAATTTAAGCTGTTTTTGTTTGGGGCAATAGGCCTGGCAACGGCTTTTGTTTCCTGCCAGAAAGAAAAGGGCCTTACCGAAGATCCCTACGCTGGCGGTAAAAAACCATTGGATCTTACTTTCGTTACCAAAACCATCGATCCTGATGTGGTAAATCCGGGAGATGTATTAAGTGTAAGGGTAAAAGGACTGGCTAAATACATCAGCGATTTTAAAGTGTACGTAAACGAAATTGAGGCAGAAGTAGTTCCTGCATCAACCAACGATAGCACTTTAACCTTTAAAGTTCCATTAACGGCCAGTACAGGCAGTATGTGGATTACCTCGCAGGGACAGAGTTTCTTTGGCCCCATTGTTAAGGTAGGCGGTAAAATCAGTGTCGATGCCAGCTGGAAAATTATCAACGGATCGGAAAGTGCCAGCGGTTTCAGTACCGTTATTGATATTGAAGGTTTGCCGGGTGGTAATTATCTGGTAGGTGGGGAGTTTAATGATTTTGAGTTGAAAGGAACCGAAAAGTTACCTATTGGTGGCATTGCCCAAATTACCAGTGATGGTACTTACACTACCAGCGGAGTTAACTTTGGAAAAGGGGTAGGCGGTGCTTTAAAACAGATCAATTCCATTACCCGTATCGCAACAGGTTCGCAGGCAGGTAAATTTATTATTGCCGGTAGTTTTACCAGTTTTAATTCTACACGTCCAAACCGTCAAACCCTGAATAATGTTGCAAGGCTTAATACAACCGGAACATTGGATAGTTTGATCCTCAGAGACGTAATTAACCCAAAACCACAGGAAACCTATAAAAATGGCGATACCGTAAGTGCTTTTAATGCCGGTGTGGATGGTATGGTGAGAAAGGCTTTTGTATTTAACGAACAGATATACCTGGTAGGCAATTTTAATAATTATAAACGCATGTATCTGCCAAACTCCAGTTACGACGAAAAAGTATACGATTATACACGCATGAGGCAGATGGTGAGGGTAAACATGGATGGTAGCATGGATTCGACCTTCCATTACAACAAATCAACCCGCCAGAGTGCCATAGGTGCCAACGGCATTATTTTGGATGCCATGATGCAGGCCGATGGAAAACTGATCCTGGTAGGTACTTTTAGTACATTTAACGGTGTACAGGCCAATCGGATTGTAAGGTTAAATCTTGATGGCAGTGTTGATAATAGTTTTAGCGCCGGCACTGGGGCCAATAACGATATCAATTCCATCAGGTACAATGCCACCACCAATAAAATTGTTGTCGGTGGTTCGTTTACAAGCTTTAATGGTAAAGCCGCCACAGGGGTAAATCTGTTAAATGCCGATGGAACCAACGTATCTACTTTTAACAGCCAGGCCATAACCGGGGGCATAACCACTTTTGCCGGTCAGCTCAATAACGGAAAAATAATTGTAAGTGGTTCATTCAATAAATATGGCGATTACCTGCGCCAGGGCTTTATGGTATTGGAAGCTAATGGCCAATTGGCAGTAGGTTATAACAATACAGGAGGTTTTCAGGGGATGATTTACGATATGGTAGAAACAGCAGTTACAGGCGGTTCCCAGGTAATTTTAGTAGGCAATATTTTACGTTTCAACGGTTCTTTTCCGCATAACCTGTTGCGCCTGAATTTTTCTAATTGATCAATAACGTTTCAAATATAAAAGAGATGAAAAAAGGATTTACATTAACCATAAAATATTTAAGTTTTGCCCTGGTATCCGGGCTTTTCTTAATGTCGCTTGGATGTAACAAGGATTTTGATAATACATTGCCAACATCATTTAAAAACGATACCCTTGGCGTTGGCGACGGATCGAAAAGAGTGCTTTACATTATTTTGGACGGCGTTAAAGGTTCGGTGCTGAAAAGCCTTGCCCCAACAAACCTTACACAGATTACTGCCAAATCGATATACTCTTATGATGGATTAGCAGATTATCAGACCAATGAGATCACCAATGCAGGTGGCTGGGCAAACATGATTACCGGAGTAGATGTTAGTAAGCACAAAGTAAACACCGAGAATTTTTCCGGATTTGATAGTCAGGCTACACCAACCCTGTTTTCGAGGGTTAAATCGGTATATGCCAATACCCGAACCGTATCTTTTGCGGCAACTGCAGCCTTTAACGATAATTTGGCAGCTGATGCAACCGTAAAACAATCTTTTGCCGATGATGCTGCGGTAAAAACAGCTGCAATTAATGAAATTAATACCAATAGTCCATCAATACTGGTTGCCCAGTTTCATAGCGCCGATGCAGCAGGAGGAAATAATTACAGTACAAGCAATACTACGTATACTAATGCAATTAATACTTTGGATGGGTACATTGGCGAAATCCTAACTGCTTTAAGGGCAAGAAAAACCTTTGGTGGCGAAAATTGGATGGTAATTGTAGCATCTAATAAAGCAGGAGGGCCTTCGGGTGCAGCAAATAGTGCCAACCCATTTGTAGATGCCTCAAGAAATACCTTTGTAGCTTTCTATAATCCTAAATTTAGCAGGTCGCAGGTAGCACTCGATCCAAACAACCTGCCATATAGCGGAACAGCCCCCAATCTGGTGTGCACCAATACAAGCCGTAACGATTTAGTTGCCAATAATACCACTATCGGAAATTTTGGTACAAGTGGAGATTATACCTTGCTTTTAAAAGTTAAGGCCAACCATTCTTCTGTTGGTGGCTACCCTCCCTTTATTGGTAAAACAGCAAATTTTGCAAACGGTAATGCAGGGTGGGTTCTATTTACCAATGGTGACGCCTGGAACTTTAAAGCCAACGGAACGCAACAGTTTGGTGCCGGAACGAGAAATTTCAGGGATGGCCTTTGGCACACCATTGCCATCAGGATTTATACCGAAAATGGCACCCGTTATGTTACCGGTTATCAGGACGGTAAAATAGTAGGCGGGCCTTTTACCCAAACAAATGGCAGCTGGACAGCAAATATGACTTCTACTACTCCTTTTACTGTGGGTAATATTGTTACAACCGAATCAACGGTATCTGCTATTGATGTGTTGATTCAGGATGTGCTGATTTACAATGTAGCATTATCCGAAAATGACATCATTAACAACATGCGCAAAACAAAGTTTTCGCCAACTGATGCCTATTATTCTAATATTGTTGGCTATTGGCCGTTAAACGAAGGTCAGGGTAGTACAGCGGCCGAAAAAACAGGAAAGGGCCCCCTTTTAAACTTTGTGGGCACAAATATCTGGAAACCTTATGGCGATCTGGCCCCCAATGTTTCTGCATCTGTATTTACAACAGCCGCCTACACCGCTGTGCCAAACGGGGTAGATATTCCGCTGATGATTTATAACTGGTTAAACATCGCTGTTCCGGCCAATTGGAACCTGATGGGTAGATTTTATACCCCTCCGGTTAATTTACCTACAAACTAATTAACAATTAGAAATATGAAACTCAAACAACTTTATATATTACATGCATTTATACTTATTGTAAGTGTATCGGCCTGTAAAAAATACGGCTACGAAGTTCCTGATGGTTATCCTGATGATTCGCAGAATGTTGCAGAAGGAACCATCGATACCAATATGAAGCTGATCGATAAATCGATGTATGCCAAAGCAAGGGTATTCCCCGGTCTGGTAGATCAGTCAGAACCAAGGGTAAAAGATGCCCAGTTTACACTCGATCTTAACTTTACCGATCAAACTGCGCAGAATTTAAGAATTTCTGTTGCTCCATCACCACAATACAGTACCGGTTATTATGCTGCACCCGGCGAGCTGATTAAAATTGTGGTGCCGGCAGGTGTTGATGGATTAACAGTGCAGATCGGTGCGCATACCGATAACCTAGCGGGTAAATCACCACTTTTGCGCGATCCGGTTATTTATAACAGAAAACAGCTGGTTTCGGGTGTAAACTATATCCGTAACCTTTATGGCGGGCACATTTACATTTTAGCTTCTTTTGCCTATGCTAATCCGGTTACCTTTACCATTACAGGTGCCGTAGTATCGCCTGATTTTATTTTGGGCCAAACAACCGATGCCGATTGGGTAGCCAAGGTAAAAGCCTCGCAGGTGCCCTGGTTAGAGTTGCGTGCCAAACGTGTTATTTTTACCATTCCGAGAGATAAGGTAATGGCCACCTTTAATTCGAGCGAACCGTTTACCAATCCAACAGCAGTATTTACCAGATGGAACGATGTTTTCGACCTGGATTACAATGCCTGGATGGGCTTATCTGATAATGCGCCCGATATCAGGGACAGAAGTCCGCAGAGCCAATGGCGTGGCATCCTCGATATCCAATTGAGTGCTGGTTATGGTCATTCAGGTTTCCCTTTTGTAGGTTTGAACGACTCTTATTGGTTTGCAAGTTTTACCAGCTTAAATTCAATCACTACCAGCTCGGGCCAATGGGGTACTTACCACGAGTTTGGGCACAACTGCCAGCAGGGAAATATCTGGAGCTGGAGTACCCTTGGCGAAACCACCAACAACCTGTTTAGTTTCAAGGTAGCCAATAGGATCGGCGCTAACTATAATATCCTGCACCCTGCTGTTTCAAGCGGTTTCCCTAAAGCAATAGCTTATGCAAACTCAACCGGTGTCAAAAATTTCGATACTGATGCAGCAATGGTCACTCCCGATGAATCGCCATTTATGAGAATGCTGCCTTTTGTGCAGATTTTCGAAAAATATGGTTATGGAGCCATGACTTATTTATACAGCCAGGCACGCCATGCCGATCGTTTAAATACCAACGACGTTACCAAACGCAATTTTGTTTACGAAAAGCTTTCTGATTATACCCAAACCGATTTATCACCATTTTTTGGTGCCTGGGGCATTTTAATTAGCGATGCGGTAGTGGCCAAAGTAAATGCCAAGTATCCATTGCTTAAAACCACATTATGGACATATAATCCGTTAAATAAAACCGGAGGTACAGCCACAATTACATACACTACTACAGTAGTTTCTGTAAGTTCAAGCCAATCAGGCGATGGAACGCCTGCCGCACTGGTTGATGGTATTGTATCTTCATCTTCGTTTTGGCATTCTAATTATGGTACTGCAACATCAACCAATACCCTTGGCTTTCCGATTAATATTGTACTCGGTACAGGCTCACCCTTACCAATACCGGTTAAAGGGGTAACTTTTGCCCAAAGGCAAAATAATAGTGGGGGTTATGTTAAAGATGTAGAAATATTTACCAGTAACGATAATGTCAATTATGTGAGTGCAGGTACCACAACCCTGCCACAAAATACTGCGGTTTACAATTTTAATTTCCCTGGGGGCAATGTTAGCACCAAATATGTAAAAGTGGTAATTAAGAACGGTGTGAGTACCGTTTATGCCAACTTATCAGAATGTAATCTTATTAAACCTTAATGTGCAATTATGAAAATCAACAATAAAATATACAACCTGCTGTTTTGTGTTTGCGCATTAAGCATATTGGGATATAGCAGTTGTAAAAAATATGCAAATCCACCGGCCATATACGAAGAATTACAAAAAAACACTGCAAAACAGAGAAAAGTACTGATTATTAGTATTGATGGATTAGGGGGAGGCGAGCTAAAAACCATAGCGCCCACAAACCTTACAGCCATGCAAAAGAATGCTAAATATTCTTTCAATACCAATAAAGGCTATTCAGATGCTGCGGGTTGGGTAAGTATATTAACCGGTACAGGTTATGTGAAACATCAGATACTTAATGATAATTTTGAACGCGTTCAGGATCCAACTGATGACGAGCATGGTACCATTACATCATACCGCAATGTATTCGATTACATTACCCAGTTTAAGGCGGTAAAAACAGGAGTGGTAACACCCTGGCCAAATTTGCGTAAATTTTTAAGCAATGCCGATTTTGCACCGGTTGTTAGTACAGATATTGCCGTTAAAGATAGCACCGTTGCGCTTTTAAACAATCAAACAGGCTTAGCTGCCCTTGTTGTTAATTTTCGTGACGTAGAAAGTGCTGGGCTAAATGGAGGTTTTACCGCTGGCAATGCGGCGTACAAAAGTAGCGTAACAACTGCCGATACTTATATAGGCGAGATCATGACCGCGTTAAAAGCCAGAAAAAACTACGCGAATGAAGATTGGCTGGTTATGGTAACCTCTAACCATGGCGGTAGCAGTACTGTACCAACCAATGGCTTTATGATGGTATATAATACTGCGCTAAAACCGCTCGAACTCAAAAAGACCGGTTTCAACACCGTTGCGTTTAAAAGTAGCGCAGTTACAGCTGTTGTTCCGAACGATAAAGGTTTATACAACATGGGCGATAATAAGGATTTTACGGTACAGATGCAGACAAAATTTAATTCAAGTTCCTATTATCCGCAGTTTTTAGGCAAGAGCACATCACTTAGTGGTAGCGTCATGACGGGCTGGTTCTGGATGCAGGAAGGTGAACAATGGAATCTGGAATTCGGAGGTAGTGCCAATGGCGGCAGTGGAAAACAGCAATTAGGCATGCCAGGTGTACTGGGGAATGGCTGGCATACCTTAACCATGACAGTTAAATACGTGAATGCTACTACACGTACCGCTTCGGGCTACGTAGATGGTGTTTTTAAATCCTCTTACAATGTAAGTGTAGCCAAAAATATCAACACTAATGAGCTGTTAAAAATAGGAGCTTTTGGCGGCGAATCTGACTTTTATGCAGCTAATTTGTCCATTTTTAACATAGCTTTGGATGCTTCAACTATTGCGGCAAATATTAGTCTAAAAGATATTACCAAACATCCCAACTTTGCTAATTTAATCGGTTTTTGGCGTGTAGATGAAGGGGCGGAAGGCCTTTTAGAGAATAAAGCAGCTACAGGTTACAATATGGTATTAAAAGGACCTTACACCTGGGCTGGTATTGGAAATGATGTGCCGGCAAGTACCATTCCGGATCCCAATTATCTGAATGGCGATAAATCTTTTCCCACTGCCCTTGGCGATGCTACAGCACTCTCCCTTTATTGGATGAACATCAAAATCCTTCCTGATTATGGTATTGATGGAAATCCTTTCCTGAAACAGTTCGAAATAGAATTTTTAAAATAATAGTTAGTTTAGTTAGTGAGCCCCCTGCCGCCGGATTGGCGGCATTGGGTT
>NZ_DJDT01000183.1 GCF_002432345.1 Pedobacter sp. UBA5917 | reverse complement strand
TGAAAATATTTTAAATAAAATTAAATTTCGTTAAAAATAGGCCGGTTGGGTGATTGGTCTGTTTGTTTCTGGAAATTGATTAAAAACAGATTTTTATGTGGTTGAAGGTATATGTTTGTTGTTTAACGACTATAACTTAAAGCTTGAGAAAGCTATTTTGAATGGAGTAAATTAAGGCGTCGTCACCCTGAATTCATTTCAGGGTCTATTTTGCATTGAAAGATGCTGACCACGAAGTAGCTATTAGACCTTTAAAAACAATAAAAACAGCTAATAAAATAAATTCAGCATGACGATCGGGGCGAGAAATCTGTCTCTAGGTAGATCTCTCGACTACGTTGCACTCCGCTCGAGATGACGGTAGCTTGTGAGTAGGTTTGTTATTTGAACTATTTTTATGGAATAATGGAACCACAGAATTCGTTCTAGAGAATAAAAAGCATCATCCGTGTTAATCCGTGCACCAGTGGCTAAAAAAAGCATCTCTGTCTAAAAAACATCGGCAACAAAAAATGGCCTGTGTTACCACAAGCCATTTCTAATCTAAATAGGTAATCCTTTACCCTGTAGAGCTTAGTTCTCCACGGTCATTAAGTCCTTTTACTTTGTCCTGCTGTAGCGCTTCGTATTGCTTTTTTTCTTCATCGCGCAGCTCCTGTTGCATAATTTTGGCAATTTTGGTGCTTCCATCGTGGCTCCATCCCGGCGGATTGAAAATGTACCTCACTTTATCCATAAAGGTTGGTGCTTTTTTTACATCGGCGCTCAAAGCAATAAACTCATGAAAAATGATGTTTACAGGGCCGGTATCTTTCGGTTGGGTAGTTAAGCCGTATTTTACCACATCCTCAGGTAATTCGGCCTGGAAAGTTCCAAACCACCTGTCCCAAAGAATTAAAACCATACCCATATTTTTATCGAGGTAACGTACATTGCTGGCGTGGTGTACACGGTGGTGTGATGGTGTTACAAAGATATATTCGTACCATTTAGGGAATTTAATATTGTACTGTGTGTGTACCAGATTGCCATAAATCTGGGTTACCAGATAAGCAAAAAGGATATCTACTGCAGTAAAACCCATAAATGCCAAAGGCAGGTAAAAAAATACCCGGTACATCGGCTCAAAAACGGTAGAACGGAAACCTGTTGTTAAGTTAAAGTGCTCCGATGAGTGGTGCGTAACATGCATGGCCCAGAAAAAACGTACGTAATGACCCACAGTATGCAAAAACCAGTACAGAAAATCCTGCGCCAGGATCAATACCAACCAGTAAAGCCACACATTCGGGATCTGGAACAAACGGAACTGGTAGCAATACGCCAATAAGAAAAATGTACCTGTTTTGGTTGCTAAATTGATCACAATCGCTGCCGTCATCAGGTAAATATTCGTCCAGGTATCGCGTTTGGTATATAATTTTCTGTCGTGCTGGTAACTGAAATACATTTCAACCAGGGTTAAAACGATTACGAAGCCAAAAAGCCCGATTACAGAAATATCACTTCCGGTAAAATTCATTTTATAAACTGTTATAATAATCCAAACTGCTTAAAATATCGGCTGTGCTTACACGGCAGTTAAACGTGCATTTGCCTGTTGTTTCTAAAAGCGAGAAGAGGATGTTGCCATCTTCGTTCTTTTTATCGCTCTGCATCAGTTCCAAAAGTGTATCGAAACTTTCTTTTTTGATATGGTATTTTGGATATAAAGACAAAATGTAACTGCTGATATCGTTCAGTTCTTCTTTTGTTAATGAGCTGTTTTTAATCGATAATGCGGCTTCGCAAACAAAACCGATGGCAATGGCCTCACCATGCGTTAACGGATTTTCGTCGTTTGCGAGCGAATAACCTTCTACGGCATGACCAATGGTATGACCGAAGTTTAAAATCTTGCGCAGGTTTTTCTCATGCGGATCGATGGTTACCACTTCATTTTTAATCTCTACCGAACGGTAAATATCCTCTGCAGAAGGTGTTAGGTAATTGCTTGCTTTTAATCTTTCGTAATAAGGTTTGTCGTAAATTAAACCATGTTTGATCATTTCGGCGAAGCCTGATAAAAGCTCACGTTCTGGCAATGTTTTCAAAAATGCAGTTTCAATAAAAACCATCTGCGGTAAGGTAAAAGTACCTACCATGTTCTTAACATTGTCGATATCGATACCAGTTTTACCGCCTACCGAGGCATCAACCTGCGATAATAGGGTAGTAGGTACATTGATGAAATCGATTCCCCTTTTATAGGTTGAGGCGATAAAACCACCCATATCGGTAATTACACCACCACCGAGATTGATCATCAGACTTTTACGGTCGGCTTCAAAATCCAGGAGGGTTTTCCAGATACCGATACAGAAATCGATATTTTTATTTTCTTCTCCTGCTGATGTTTCAATCAGGTCGAATTCAGAGAAATCATCTAAAAGTGACTGAAAAAGCGGTAAACAGATTTCGCTGGTATGCTCATCTGCAAATACAAAAACTTTGCTGTATTTGTTGCTTTCCAAAAGTGTTTTTAAGGCGTCTAAATTGCTTTCGAAATAAAGCGAATGGCCTGCGCTCGTTAAGGTTTCCATTAAATTACTTCGATTTTATCTTGTTCAAAAGTGATGATGTCGCCAACTCTAACTTTGTACCGTTTGCGGAATTCTACTTCACCATTACATTTTACCAAACCGTCCATCACGGCAGCCTGTGCATCGCCTCCGGTGCCCACCAAACCGGTTGCTTTTAGCAGCTGGATCAATGGAATAAATTCGCCTTCTAATTTGAATTGTATCATTTTGTGCAAAAATACGATTATTTCGAGCTTTTTAGTTTTAACAACCGATGCTTTTTATAATTTTGCACCATTCTGACTTATTACATAGATAAAAATGGATTTATCCCCCAATAAACAACCTAATTTCGACAACACGGAAATCGCTTTCCGCCAAAAATCTAATCAGGAACTAAAAAAAGCATACTGGCTTTTTAAAATGATCGGAAGCAACTTTTTAACCAAGGTTGGTCCGGCAATTACAAATTTCTTTTTAAATATCGGTCTGCCTATTCAGGGTGCCATAAAAGCAACCATTTTTCAGCAGTTCTGCGGTGGCGAAACCATTGCCGAATGTAATAAAGCTATCGATCAGCTGGATAAAGGTGGTGTGGGTACCATTTTGGATTATTCGGTTGAGGGAGAGGAAGAAGAGCAGGTGTTTGACGAAACCTGCGCCGAAATTATCCGCACCATTGTGCGTGCCGATGGTGATGTGAAAATTCCAATCACTGTATTTAAGATAACCGGTATAGGCCGTTTTGCATTGTTACAGAAACTTGATGCCAAAGAAAAATTAACCGCAACAGAAGAGGCAGAATACGAAAAAGTAAAATTGCGTTGCGAAATGATCTGCAAAACCGCTTTTGATAAAAGTGTGCCAATTATGATCGATGCCGAGGAAACCTGGATACAGGATACCATTGATGAGCTGGCTTTGGATATGATGCGTAAATTTAACCGCGAACGTATTATTGTGTATAATACCTACCAGATGTACCGCCATGATAAACTGGCCGACATGAAAGCCGACCACTTAATTGCCAAAGCCGACGGTTTTATTTTAGGTGTTAAAATGGTTCGTGGTGCCTACATGGAGAAAGAACGTAAACGTGCTGTAGAAATGGGTTATCCTTCGCCGATCCAACCGGATAAGGAAGCATCAGACCGTGATTACAACGAATCGTTACGTTACTGTGTAGATCATATCGAAGAAATTGCTATCGTTGCCGGAACGCATAATGAAGATAGCAGCCGCTTATTGACTTACCTTTTAGAAGAAAAGAATATTTCGCATAACCATCCGCATGTTTATTTTGCCCAGTTATTGGGAATGAGCGATAATTTGAGTTTTAACCTGGCTGATGCGAACTATAATGTGGCCAAATATGTGCCTTATGGGCCGATTAAAGCGGTAATGCCGTATTTATTCAGAAGAGCACAGGAAAATACATCAGTTGCCGGACAAACAGGCCGTGAATTGGGCTTGATTGAAAGGGAATTGAAGAGAAGGAAACTTTAGTTCAGCTTTCAGTTGGCAGTTAACAGTTTTTAGTTAGCAATAGAGTCGTCATTTCACTACGTTTGAGTTGAAATGACGACTTTTTTTGTTAAGTTGTCATCCTGAGCCTGTCGAAGGATCTCCGTTCCACTCCGTTTTACTTGAGATGACGATCTTTCTTTTGGAAATGATTGTTCAGTAATTCTTGGGGGTATGCAGTCCCGCTTTTCGCTTTATATCGATGAAAAATCGGTATGCCCGCTTCAATCGGGTTTAGTAACAAAAAGACTGTTTAAGAATACTGGTCACGCAAAAACTAATATTTCACAACGCTTGCGCCCGTTTCCAAACGGGTGCATCAATAACTGCACGATTTTATCGTGATAAATGATAGGCTATCTACACTTCAGACGTCCGAAGTTCTTCGCCCACTCCCGGGCTTTGTAAACTTCGGACGTGTTTGCAGGAGTTATTTCTTCACCACAAAAGGCTGCCTTCCGGTAAGCAGATCATAAAACAGGATAAAATCACTCGCTAAGCTATAACCCGGATACTGAAATGTGGCGGGTTTATTTTTTTCGAAGAAAAAGTGGCCAACCCATGCAAAACCATAACCCAATATGGGCATAGCCAGAAAGAAGTGCCAGTTATGGAAAAGAAAACCGGTAAAAAAAGCCAGTACTACTAAACCTGTACCGATAAAATGCAGGATGCGCGAGGTAGTATTACCATGCTCGGTAAGGTAAAAAGGGTAGAACTCTTTAAGCGATTTATACTTTTTCTCTGCCATATACTAATTTACAAAATTCCGTTTGCTTTTAAAAACGAAGCCAACTGTGCAGGTTTTTCTGTCATGAGCAAAGTATTTAGACCTACTTTTTTGGCACCTTCAATGTGCTGTGGACTATCGTCAATAAACAATGTTTCAGCAGGGTTTAAGTTGTTCTCCTTTAATACCTGTTCGAAAATATTGGTGTTGGGCTTACGGAGTTTCATGTGCTGTGAGAAATAGGCTTTCTCGAAATAAGCATCGTAATTATTGATTTTGAAAGTGGTTTTCAAATAATCGATAATCCAGTCGTAGTGGATTTCGTTGTTGTTGCTCAATAAAAAGGTACGGTATTTTTCCTTAACCTGAAGCAATAAATCGTGGTTTTCCTGAATGGTGCCGATTAAAAGGCTGTTCCATGCATCATCTATCTGTTGATCGCTTAAATCGGGTTTATTGGCAGCTTTTCTGATCCCGGTCCTAAATTCGGCAGGAGAAATTGCCCCGGTTTCAAAATCATCAAATAACCGGTTATGGGCTTTATGCGCAAAGAAGTTTTCGATATCGCTAATGCCCAGTTTTTGAAAAGATGCCTGGGCAATTTTGAAATCAATATCAAATATAACGTTTCCGTAGTCGAATATAATGTTCTTAATGTTTTGCATAATACGCTGAATTTGCTGCAAAGATATTATTGCTAAGTTAATGCGGAATGATAAAACCTTATTTTTTACAATAAAAAACCCGGAACCTTTTATGATCAGGTTCCGGGCGCTTTTTTAGTTTTAACCTACTTGGGTTCTACCGTTATGGATTGTATAATCGGGCGGTTCTTTTTGTCGTCGGTTTTAAGTTCTTTGAAAACAAAATATAGCGAATGGAATTTACCATCGGAAATCATGCTGATGGGCACACTTTTTCTGAAAGTAGATTTTCCGATCATGAGGCCTTTACTGTCATCCAGCCAGATTTCGATTTCGCCATCGCTACCAGGGGCAAGGTTTAAGAAAGAGAATCCGAAACCTGCAATGCCTGTTAAATCAACATTTTTGATGGCAATCCAGCCGCTTTCCTGACTAAGAACAATTTTTTCGCCCCCAAAAACATCTTTTCTTTCAAAACCTGCAAAATCCTTAATGTCGCTGGCATCAATTATACTGCTTTTCAGGTTAACCAGATTGGTAGTGGTTAAAGGCTTTAAACCTTTGGCACCAGCGTTTGTGTAGGTTGCTTTTAGCGTTAGAACAGATTTCTTTTTATCAGTATTTGCCGGAGGAACAATTTTTCCAGTGGTCGGTAATGATGCTTTAACGGTTTCTTTATTGCCCAAAGTCATAATCCACTCGGTAATTTTCTTTACATCCGCTTCTTTCATGGCCGTGTGTGCTGGCATTGGAACTTCGCCCCAAACACCCTGACTGCCACCAATTACTTTAGAAGCTAAATAATCCGAAGCTTTTGGATCGTTTTTATATTTAGCGGCAACTTTATCAAATGCCGGACCGATAGAAACAGCTGATTCTTTATGGCAGGTACTACAATCGGCTTTTAACATCAATGCTTTACCGATCATGGTTTGGGCTGCCTGCTGATGGCCCAACTGTGCCCCGGCCATATCGCTTCCTTCGGTATAGGTGTTTGAAATATAAATGCGGTTATTGTTTACTTTAGCGCTTCTATCGCTTACCAAAACCTTATAATCAACCGGTTTATTCGGGAAATAGAAGGTTTTGTTACCGGCAAGATCAATCGTTACCTTTGGATGTTCGTTTCCTGCAAAAACAGGGATTACCGCACTTTTTGCAGAAGCTTTGCTTTTATCCATTACGGTAACACTTACCGGATATTCGCCTGTTTTGGTAAAAGTATATTGTAACGTTGGGGCGGTAGTGGTTTTGGTAATTCCTTTTCCCAAATTCCAAACATAGGTTAAAGCATCCCCATCAGGATCTTTGGCGATAACATTGGCCGTTAATTTGTAAGGAAGCAATCCGCTGGTTTTTACAATATCTAACTTTTCTATACTTGGCGGACGGTTTCCACCTAAATAATCGATCCTTGAAATAGCCGCATCAGGGTTTTTGCTGAACCAGCCTTTACCATATTCAAGAATATATAATTTTCCATCAGGCCCCAGTTCCATATCGATCGGTGCAGCCAGTGAAATTTTGGATAAAAATGGTTCCATGCTCTGGTAATCGCCTTTATCGTTCATGGTTACCGCTTTAACCCATCCGCGTACCCATTCGTAAATAATGAGCTTTCCGTTGTAATAAGCGGGGTATGGCGAATTGGTTTTGGTGTATAACACCGGGCCGGCCATTGCTGTACGTCCGCCTGCACCTACCTGCGGAAATTCGGCCGATTCGCCATAAGGATACCAGATAAATGCCGGTTGTGCCGGTGGAAGCTGTTGCAAACCGGTATTGTTGGGCGAATTGTTGATCGGTGCTTTAGGATCAAAAGCATTGCCATTTGCTCCGTTGGTATAATCGTAGGCTTTGTATGGATAGTTATTGCCGATAAATAACGGCCAACCGAAATTACCGGCTTTTTTGGCCTGGTTCACTTCATCGTAACCCCTTGGGCCTCTTAATGCATCATCATTAGGGGCATCAGGACCAACTTCTCCCCAATATACATAATTGGTTTTTTGATCTACCGATATGCGGTAGGGGTTTCTATCGCCCATAACATAAATCTCCGGACGTGCTTTAGGATCGTTTTTAGGGAAAAGGTTACCATCAGGGATGCTATAGGTACCATCTTCGTTAACCTTGATCCTTAAAATTTTTCCACGTAAATCGTTGGTATTTCCAGCAGATCTTCTTGCATCATATTGCTCAAAGCCTTTTCTGTTATCAAGTGGTGCATAACCCCTGTTCACAAATTCCTGTTTTGGGGCATCAAAAGGTGTAGAGTTATCGCCGGTAGAAACATAAAGCAGGTTATCTGATCCGAAAGCGATAGAACCGCCGGTGTGGC
>NZ_DJDT01000078.1 GCF_002432345.1 Pedobacter sp. UBA5917 | reverse complement strand
TTTACCGGCCGATTGGCAGGCTTAGCGGTATATCCGAGTGGCTCACAGCAGCCGGGATACGATGCATCGAGCTTTTTGGTAAGGGGGCGTTCATCTTATAATAGTAACCAGGAACCCCTGGTACTGGTAGATGGTATCGAAAGGGATTTTACCTCTATGGATTTAAGTGAAATTGAAAGTGTAAGTGTATTAAAAGATGCAGCAACATTGGCATGGTACGGAATGTACGGTGGTAACGGTGTAATTTATGTAAAAACACGCCGTGGTAGTGCAACTTCTACCAAGGTAACTTTCGATGCACAGGCCGGTATACAGGCGCCTTTGCAGATTACAGCACCTTTAGATGCTTACTCGTATGCTACACTATATAACGAGGCATCAATAAATAGCGGTGGTACGGCAGTTTACGGTCCTGCAGCTTTACAGGCTTACCAGGATGGTTCTGATCCGATAAAATACCCTAATAACAATTTTGTAAGGGATTTTACCAAAAAAGTGGCTCCAACACAGCGTTATGTAGCTTCCGTAACCGGTGGTAATGCCTTTATCAAATATTACACCGTATTGAGTGCTTACCAACAGGGAGGCTTGTATAAAGGCGGCCATAGCGAAACTTATGATGCCAATACCGATTTCAGTCGTTATAACCTCCGTACCAATTTAGATCTTCATGTAAACAAAAATCTGGATGTAGCTTTGGATATCGGTGGTAGAATTACCAATCTTACCTTCCCAAATGCAGGTACAGGCGCTTTTTTAACCGCAATATATTCTACACCCGCAAATGCATTCCCGATTTTAAATCCTAACGGATCTTATGGCGGAACATCTGTTTATCAGCAAAGTAACCCCTTGGCCATGTTGCAATCGAGGGGGGCAAGTACCGATTTAATGCGTAACATGATTGCAACCATCAGTGCACGTCAAAAAATGGATGGCATTTTGAAAGGTTTATCGGGCGAGGTTTTTTACGCTTATGATATTGCCGGTTTGTACCGCTCGGGTTTTACAGAAGCCTATGCAACGGCTGTACTTAATGCTGATGGTACTTATTCGCCATTTGGTACTGCAAGTAAAGTAAACTATCAGGGTAATGCATTTTCCGGTAATGTTAAAAAGAGCGAGTTTTGGGCCGGTTTTGATTACAACCGTACTTTCGGTAAACACGATATTAAATTCTCGACAAGGGTATCGAGGGCTAACTTATCTTCTTTCGGAAATCTTGATGTGCGTAGAGAGGGTTGGTCTAACCGCTTGTCATATAATTTCATCCAACGTTATTTTGTTGATGTTACGGCCAATTATTCGGGATCGGAGAATTTTGCGCCTGGTAAAAGATATGGTTTCTTTCCGGCAGCATCGGCAGGGTGGATCATTTCCGACGAGAATTTCATGAAAGGATCAGGCAGTTTCTTAGATCTGTTAAAAATCAGGGGCTCGTATGGTTTGGTGGGTAACGATGCCATTGGTTCGGCCAGAAGATTTGCTTTTAACGATTTCTACAGCAGAAGTACAACCGGTTATAATTTTGGTACTGCTTTTACCGGCGTAACCGGTACAGGCCAGCTGGCCTTGGCAAATCCTGATTTAACCTGGGAAAAAGCATATAAAACCAGTATTGGCTTTGACGCCAGATTGTTTAAACAATCATTATCAATCAGCGCCGACTATTTTTACGAAGACAGGAAAGATTTAACAACTGCTTCATTATTGCCAAGTTTGCTGGGCCAGAGTTTAATTTATGTTAACGAAGGAGAAGCAGAGTACAAAGGTTTTGAAACAGGTATCAACTACAATAAAAAAATAGGCGATGTAAACCTGAACGTATTTGGGAATTTTACCTATAACGTAAGTAAAATTCTGGCCATAAACGAAGGAGCTGGTTTACCTGCCTATCAAAAATCGCTTGGTCACCCTATTTCGAGTGTGATTTCGCCGGCGGCAACTGCAACTACTGGTGCGGGTTATATTTCTACCATGTTAATTTCAAATGGTATCTTCCAATCACAGGCCGAGATTGATGCTGCACCAAAACAGATGCTTTCGGGTTCTGTAAAACCTGGTGATATCAGGTATGTGGATCAGAACGGCGATGGTTTGATTAACGATCTTGATAGGGTAAGAACCGATTTCAATTTCGTGCCTAAAGCATTCTTTGGTTTTGGCGCTTCAGTATCAGTTAAAAATTTCGATTTAAATTTCCTGTTCCAGGGCACAAGCGGCCGTTCTATCACCATCCAGAACCTGGTTAACTCCGGTAATGCCAATAACGGTTACCTGAGCCAGTTTAGTGTAGATAGGTGGACACCAAGCAATACCGGCGCTCCTTATCCACGTTTATTATTAACCGATAGGGGTAACAACACGGCCAATTCCGATTTCTGGATCCGCTCGGGAGATTACATCAGGCTAAAAAATGTTGAACTGGGTTATTCATTATCTCCGGCATTTATCAAAAGGTTAAAAATATCGCAACTGCGTTTTTACGTGGGTGGCTTAAACCTGTTAACGTTTGATAAACTTGGCGATCTGCCAATCGATCCTGAATTGCCCGAATCGGGATACAATGCTTCATATCCTTATATGAAAATTTATTCGCTGGGTCTGAATTTGAAATTTTAAAAGATAAAAAAGATGAAAAAAAATATATTTTATCCAATCCTGGCCTTTGTGATTTTGCAGGTAGCAGGATGTAAAAAATCAGAATTTCTTCAAGATGGATCTTTTAGCGGGACCAACGATATTACCGAGGCACAACTGTGGGCCAATCCGGATTATGCAAGGAACTTTTTAAACAACGTATATTCTGTGGTTTCGGACAGGTATAACCTCGGCGATGGCGCATTATTGGCCGCTGGAACCGACGAAGCTGTAAACTCTAACCTAAATGCATCAATTTCTACCATAAATAATGGTACCTGGAGTCCGGTAAGAACTTTTGATGATGTTTATGTTGATACTTACGTAGGCATTAGAAAAGCCAATATGTTCCTCGAAAGGGTAGATGGCAGTGCCATTGTTCCAATTGATGAGGTTTTGCCTGCTAACGTGGCCGAAAACCAGACCTATGCCTCACAGATTGAGCGTTTAAAAGGTCAGGCTTATTTTTTAAGGGCGCTTTTCGAATTCGAACTGCTTAAACGTTATGGCCGTTTTGCCATTGTGACCAAAACTTTAACGATTAACGATAATTTAGATCTGCCGAGAAATACTTTTGATGAATGTGTGGCGCAGATTTCGGCCGATTGCGAAGCTGCGATAACCCGATTACCGCTTTCGCCATCCGAATGGAATACCACCAACCGCGGCAGGGCTACACAAACTTCGGCCATGGCACTAAAATCGAGGTTGTTGTTATATGCAGCTAGTCCGCAGTATAACCCCTCAAATGATGGTAGCAAATGGCAGGCGGCCCTCGATGCAGCTAAAAGGTTGATGGATACCGGTAAACATGGTATTTTCACCTCTTATCCTAACCTTTGGTTATGGAATGTATCCGGAGCAGCTTATAACAATGAAGTTATTTTTGCAACCCAAACACTTAATACCAACTCTATCGAAAGTACCAATGCCCCTATAAGTTACGATGGTGCAACGGGCCGTACCAATCCAACTCAGGAGATGGTTGATGCTTTCGAAATGAAAACAACCGGCAGACCCATTACCGATGCCAGTTCGGGTTATGTGGCCACAAATCCTTATGCCAACCGCGATCCGCGTTTAGGTTTTACCGTGATGTTTAATACCGCTTCGGTACAGCCAATTGTAGCAGCCAACAATTTTAAAGGGAAACCGGTTGAAACTTTTGTGGGTGGTAAAGATGGTTTAGGCCTTAACGTTAACGCCACAAAAACTGGTTATTATATGCGTAAATATTTAAGCGAAAGTGCTGTTTGGACGGGTACCGCGACCAATATCCGTCGCCCATGGATCTTGTTCAGGTATGCAGAAATCCTTTTAAATTATGCCGAAGCCGTAAACGAAGTGCAGGGAGTAGCCGGGCAGACAGAGATTCTGAGGGTATTAAACCTCATCCGTAACCGTACAGGTGTGGCCATGCCTGCTTTACAAACCACCAACCCTGCGGGTAATGGCTATGTAATTCCGAGCAAAGATGAATTCCGCAAAAGAATCCATGCCGAACGCAGGGTAGAGTTGTGTTTCGAAGAGCATCGTTTTTACGATGTACGCCGGTGGAAAGAAGGAGAAGCTACCTTTAACAAACCCGTTACCGGGATGCGTATTGTACAGTTAACACCAACAACTTTTAGTTATACACCATTTACGGTTGAGAATAGGGTATTTGCAGCTAGAAATTACCTGTATCCGATTTCACAATCAGAATTAAACAAGGCACCGAGCTTGGGGCAAAACCCTGGGTATCAATAAAAACTAGATTTTGCTCAAATTTAGGCGGGCGGTGGAAACACCGTCCGTTAATTAATTGTTAGTTTTGGAAACGATCAATTAATTAATATTAAAACTTAAGTTATGCTGAAAACAACCTATAGCGTATTTTTAATCTGCTTTTCGCTCCTTTCTTCAATCAGTTACGGTCAGGTTACCGCTATTCAGAACATACAGGGACGTAAAATCCAGAGCCTTAACGGCAAATGGAATTACATTATAGATCCTTACGAAAACGGTTATTACGATTACCGTCACGAACCTTTCGATCAATCGAAAACAGGTACCGGCGGTTATTTTGATGATAAGGTACAGAAAGATAAAACAGAACTGATTGAATATGAGTTCGATCATTCGCCACAGATGAATGTTCCGGGCGACTGGAATTCGCAATCAGAAAAGCTCGAACTTTACGAAGGCAATGTTTGGCTGCGCAGAAAGTTTGATGCAAAACCTGAAAAAGGAAAAAAATATTTCGTGTACTTCGGTGCCGTAAATTACGAGGCACATGTTTACCTCAACGGTAAGAAACTGGGTATACACAAAGGTGGTTTTACACCTTTCCAGTTCGATGTAACCAATAACCTCAAAGCCGGAGAAAATTCGATTGTACTTAAGGTCGATAATATCCGTAAACAGGACGAAATCCCAACAGTAAATACCGATTGGTGGAATTATGGTGGTATTACCCGTGATGTTTTTCTTGCTGAATTTCCAGAGCATTTCATCAACGATTACAAACTCCAGCTCGTTAAAGGAAACAAAAACCTGTTAAACTTCTCGGTAAAACTGGCCGATGCAAGCGCTGGACAGGAAATTACCTTATCCATTCCGGAATTAAAACTGGAAAAGAAATATAAAACAGATTCAGAAGGTAAAATTGCCGACGAATTTACCTGGAACAACCTCAGTTTATGGTCGCCCGAAACCCCGAAATTATATGCGGTAAACATTAAAAGCGACAAAGAAAACATTAGCGATAAAATTGGTTTCAGAACCATTCAGGTAGAAGGCGATAGCATTTTATTAAATGGTAAATCTGTTTTCTTGAGGGGAATATCCTTACATGATGAAAATCCGCTTTTGGCTGGTCGTTTACGTTCAGAAGGCGATATGCGCATGATGTTGCAGTGGGCAAAAGATATGAACTGTAATTATGTTCGTTTGGCACATTATCCGCACAACGAAGAAATGATCCGTTTGGCCGACGAAATGGGCTTACTGGTTTGGGCCGAGGTGCCGGTTTACTGGACCATCAGCTGGACAAACCCTGCAACATATGCCAATGCCAAGCAACAGCTTACCGATTTAATTGTACGCGATAAAAACAGGGCAAGCGTAATTGTATGGTCTATCGGTAACGAAACGCCATTAAGCGATGCCCGTTTAAGCTTTATGAGCAATTTGGCAGAAACTGCCCGTTCTTTAGATGATACCCGTTTGGTGGCTGCAGCTTTAGAAGTCCACCGCGATGGAAACAATATCATTTTAAACGATCCATTGGGCGAAAAAATCGACCTGGTAAGTTTTAACGAATATGCAGGCTGGTACTGGGGTGGTACGCCATCGGAGATTACCAAATATAATTTCGATATCAAGTATAAAAAACCGGTGGTAATTACCGAATTCGGTGGTGATGCCCTTGGTGGTTTCCATGCCGACGAAAATACCCGTTGGAGTGAAGAATACCAGGAAGCTTTATATAAAAACCAGATTACCATGTTGAGTAAAATCAGTGCTTTACGTGGTATGACGCCATGGATCTTAACAGATTTCAGGTCGCCTCGAAGACAACATCCAATTTACCAGAATTTCTGGAACCGTAAAGGTTTGATCAGCGAAACAGGCAAGAAAAAGAAGGCTTATTTCGTACTGAAAGAATTTTACGACCAGATGCAGGCCAAATACAAATAGCATGATAAACAGATTAAAGAAAATTGGTTTTGCTTCGAAATTAATACTTTCGATGTCGCTGTTAAGCATCTCCTGCGCTAAGTCGGAGAGTACCAGCATCGATCCCGGTTTGGTCTTACCAAATCATGGCATCGAAGAAGTTACCTTGCAGAAAAACATGCCTTTCCCAATGGGAGCGGCTGTTAACGTAAGTCTTTTAAAAAGTAATGCCAATTACCGCAATCTGGTAATCAAAGAATTTAATAGTGTTACGGCAGAAAATGCCATGAAATTTGCATCTATACATCCGGCTAAGGATACTTATACCTGGAGTGATGCCGATTATGTGGTCGATTTTGCCGTAGCCAATGGAAAAAGAGTCCACGGACATACCTTAAACTGGTATAAATCATTACCCGATTGGGTAAACAATTTCCAGGGCAGTACTGCCGATTGGGAAAATCTCCTAAAAACCCACATCCAAACCGTTGTTGGGCATTTTAAAGGTAAAGTAACTTCATGGGATGTAGTAAACGAAGCCGTTAACGAAGATGGCACCCTGCGTAATAGCATCTGGGTGCAAAAATTAGGTCCCGATTATATCGGCAGGGCATTTCAGTATGCACACGAAGCCGATCCAAACGCCCTGCTTTTTTACAATGATTATGGCCACGAATTTGGGCCTACCAAGCGTACAGCCATTTTAAATCTCGTTACCTCACTCAAAAACAAAGGCATCCCGATTGATGGCATCGGCATACAGATGCATACCCGCGTAACGCAAACCGATGCCAATTTAACTGCCGCTATTACAACTGCGGCTGCCACCGGCTTAAAAATCCACATATCTGAAATCGATATCTCCCTCAACCCGGATAATGTACAATCAATGACTTATACCACGGCGCTGGGCGATCAGCAGGCAGCAAAATATAAAACCATTGTTCAGGCTTACAAAACCATTCCTAAAAGCCAACAATATGGCATTACACAATGGAATGTAACCGATGCCGATAGCTGGATACCATCAAATTATAACCGTCCCGATTGGCCATTACCATTCGATGCGCAATATCAACGAAAAGCAGCTTACCAGGCCATTTTAGATGCAGTTAAATAGCACAAATACCAAATATGAAAAGATACATACCATTAGCATTAATTTTAGGAATTTCCCTTTCTGCTTCGGCACAGGATAAAAAGATCGAAAAGAAAATCGATTCCGTTTTAAAATTGATGACGCTGGACGAAAAAATCGGTCAGTTAAACCAATATACAGGCGATCGCGATGCAACCGGACCGATTACCAACAATCCGAACAAGTTAAAAGATATCCGTGATGGTAAATTGGGCTCGATGCTTAACGTGCGCGGTGCTAAAGAAACCCGAGAAGTACAGGAAGTTGCCATGCAATCGCGCATGAAAATCCCATTGATTTTTGGTTTGGATGTCATCCATGGTTACCGTGTTACCTTTCCCATTCCCTTGGCCGAAGCTGCCAGCTGGGATATGGCTGAAATAGAAAATGGAGCCAGGGTTGCTGCACGCGAAACGGCTGCATCTGGTGTGCACTGGACATTTGCACCCATGGTTGATATTGCCCGCGATCCGCGTTGGGGAAGGGTAATGGAAGGTGCCGGAGAAGATACTTACTTAGGTTCTAAAATTGCTTTTGCCCGTGTAAAAGGTTTTCAGGGTAAAGGCCTGGGCAATCTCGATGCCGTTATGGCCTGTGCAAAACACTTTGCTGCTTACGGTGCGGCCATTGCCGGTAGAGATTACAATGCGGTTGATATGAGCGAACATACTTTATGGGAAACCTATCTACCGCCGTTTAAAGCCGCGGTTGATGCTGGTGCAGCCACTTTTATGAACTCTTTTAATACCTTAAATGGAATTCCGGCTACTGGAAATAGTTACCTGCAGCGTGATATTTTAAAAGGGCAATGGAAATACCAGGGTTTTGTGGTGAGCGATTGGGGGTCGATAGGTGAGATGATTGCCCATGGTTATGCAAAGGATAAAGAACAGGCTGCCGAACTGGCTATAAAAGCGGGTAGTGATATGGATATGGAAAGCAGAAGTTACCTGCCAAGCCTGGCCAAATTGGTTGCCGATAAAAAAGTTCCTGTTGCATTAATTGATGATGCCGTAAGAAGGATTTTGCGTAAGAAATTCGAGTTGGGTTTATTTGATGATCCATATCGTTTCAGCAATGTAGCGCGCCAGGAAAAAGAGATCAATTCTGCCGAAAACAGAAAAGCTTCCCTAACCATGGCCGAAAAAAGTATTGTGCTGTTGAAAAATGAGAAAGAGGTTTTGCCATTATCCAAAAACTTTAAAAAGATTGCGGTAATTGGTCCGTTGGGTAAATCGGAAAAAGATATGCAGGGCTTTTGGTCTATTGCATGGGATAAAGATAACCTGGTTTCACTGTATCAGGGTTTAAAAAATAAAGTGGGCAATCAAACCGAACTGTTATACGCAAAAGGTTGCGAACTAAGCGATTCTTCAAAAACTGGCTTTGCTGAAGCCGTAGAAGTAGCCAAACAGGCCGATGTGGTGGTGATGGCTGTTGGTGAGGCCTTTGATATGAGCGGCGAGGCAAAAAGCAGGGCAAATATCCACATCCCTGGTGTGCAGGAAGATTTAATAAAAGCAGTTCAGGCAACCGGCAAACCGGTTGTAGTGTTGGTAATGGCTGGTCGTCCGTTAATTTTTAACTGGACAGCCGATAACGTTCCTGCCATTATGTATACCTGGTGGTTGGGCAGTGAAGCAGGTAATGCCATGGCAAATGTGCTTTATGGCGATTATAACCCATCTGGTAAGTTACCGATGACGTTTCCAAGGGATGAAGGACAAATTCCTTTGTATTACAATTATTTAAGTACCGGTCGCCCGGCTAAAAACGATAAAGATACCCGCTACCGTTCTGCTTATTTAGACATGCCGAACAGTCCGAAATTTGCATTTGGCTATGGTTTGAGTTATACCACTTTCGATTATAGCGGTTTAACCTTAAGCAAAACACAGATCAAGCCTGACGAAAAAATTACGGTAAGTTTTACTTTAAAAAACACGGGTAAATATGCCGGCGAAGAAGTAGTCCAGCTTTATCTACAGGATAAATTTGCTTCAGTGGTACGTCCGGTTAAAGAACTGAAAGATTTTCAGAAAGTAATGCTCAAAGCAGGAGAGAGCAAAACCATCACCTTTAATATTGATAAAGAAAAACTTTCTTTTTATAACCAGCAGCTTAAATGGGCTGCCGAAGCAGGCGATTTTAAATTAATGATCGGAACCGCATCGAACAACATTAAACTGGAAAAGGATTTTACGTTGTTGAATTAGAAGTTGTTTTTTCAGGTCGTCATACTGAATTTATTTCAACATCTTTTTAGCGCATGATAGACCCTGAAATAAATTCAGGGTGACGACTATCTTAACAGAAGAGTCGAATAAACTAAAAAACGAACAAATGCTTCGTGACAACGCGAATCATGGCATATAAAAAATGTAAATGGTCTGTGGGGACACAGACCATGGAGACTTTGTGTCTTCGTGCCTTTGTGGTCAAAAAGAAAACACACCGTGGCAACACGAACTTTATAACCGAGAAAAAAACTAAACGAATGTTAAAAGCGAAATCACTTTTATTACTACTTATTGCCGCAGGAACAGGCTTAACCAGCTTGGCCCAGGATGCAGGCCGGAAAACCATCAGCCTGAACGATCAATGGGAGTTTAACAAAGAAAACGGTCCGGTTGAAAAAGTAACTATCCCACACACCTGGAACGATAAAGACGTGTTAGATGATGCATCGGGTTATTACCGCGGTTTGGGTATTTATAAACGTAAATTAAGACTCGACGAAAGTGCAAAAGGAAAAGACATTTTTTTGGTTTTCAACGGAGTAGCGCAGGAAGCCGAAGTATTGGTAAATGGCAAATCTGCCGCCAAACACATTGGCAGTTATACCCATTTTATCGTGCCCATTTCTTCCTATTTAAACTATAAAGACGATGTAATCGAAGTAAGGGCCAATAACCGTTTCAACGAAGACATTCCTCCTTTAACCGCCGATTTTACCTTTTTTGGTGGTTTATACCGAAATGTAACCCTGTTAATCACCAATCCCGTTCACTTTTCGCAAAAAGAAAACGGAAGCAATGGTATTTTCATCACTACCCCGCAGGTTTCGGCTTCAACGGCTAGTGTACAGGTTAAAAGTTCAATCGATAATGCTTCGGCGGCTAACCAAAAAGTACAGGTAATTACCACCATTTTCGATGCAAAAGGCAATACCGTTACCAACCAAACTACTGCCGTAAGTCTCAATAAAGGTGGTAATATGGTGGTGGTTCAGGATATTAAATCCATTCAGAAACCAGAGTTATGGTCGCCTGAAAATCCTTATTTATATCGTTTAGTGACCAAAATTATCGATGCAAAAACCAAATATGTAATCGATCAGATTTCCAATCCATTGGGTTTCCGCTGGTTTAAATTTGATGCCGAAAAAGGATTTTTCTTAAACGATAAACCTATAAAAATCATTGGCGCAAGCCGTCACCAGGATTACGAAAACAGGGGTAATGCCACTCCGGATGCTTTGCAGATCAGGGATGTGGAACTGCTTAAAGCCATGGGCGGTAACTTTTTAAGGGTGGCGCATTATCCACAGGATCCGCAGATTTTAGAAGCCTGCGATCGTTTGGGTATTTTGGCCTCCGTAGAAATCCCTGTGGTAAACACCATTACCGAAAGCGAAGCTTTTACCAACAACTGTTTGAACATGCAGACGGAAATGATCCAGCAGAATTTCAATCACCCGAGTATCATCATCTGGGCTTACATGAACGAGATTTTGCTGCGCTTAAAATTCTCGAATGATAAACCACGTCAGCAGGTTTATTTTGACCATGTACGCGAACTTGCGCAAAAACTGGATAGTTTAACCCGCAAACTCGATCCTTCGAGATATACACTTTTGGTAAATCACGGTGCCTGGGATATCTATAATAAAGTTGGTTTAACCAAAATCCCGATGATTGTAGGCTGGAACTTATATTCGGGCTGGTACTCTGGCGTTCCGGAAGATTTTGACAAATTTTTAGACCGTCACCATAAAGAATTGCCCAATACACCTTTCATGGTTACCGAATATGGTGCAGATGCCGATCCGCGCATCCATTCGTTTTCACCTATCCGTTTTGATAAAAGTGTAGAATATGGTATTAAATTCAACCAGGTTTATTTAAATGCCATGTTGAGCAGGCCCTTTGTAGCCGGTGGTCAGGCATGGAATCTCGCCGATTTCAATTCCGAAACCCGCGAAGAAACCATGCCACATATCAATAATAAAGGGCTGTTAACCATTGGTCGCGAACCAAAAGATACTTATTTCCTTTATCAGGCCTATTTATTGGGCAAACCATACCTTAAAATTACTTCAGCACAATGGAAAGATAGAACAGGTACAGCAGATTCGGCTGCTTTAAGCAGTACGCAGCCTGTTCAGGTTGCAACAAACCAAAAATCGGCCGAACTTTTCTTAAATGGTAAAAGTTTAGGCGTAAAAGATGCCGTTGATCATACTATCGACTGGCAGGTGCCTTTTGTGAATGGTAAAAACCAGTTGCGTGTGGTTTCTGGCGATCAGAACGATCAGGCTGATATCAACTTCCAGTTGCAGCCATTCAAATTTAACGATACCAATGTTCCTTTTAAAAACATCAATATCCTTTTAGGATCCAAACGCTTTTATATCGACGAAAAAGAACATCAGCTTTGGATGCCCGATCAGCCATATAAAGCTGGTGCCTGGGGCTGGATAGGTGGCGACCCCTACAAAGGAACCAATAACCGCATTACCTATGGCAGTGATAAAAACATTTTGGGCACCGATAACGACCCCATTTTTCAGACCCAGCAGGTTGGTATTAAACAGTTTAAATTCGACGTTCCGGATGGCGAATACGAACTGGCGCTTTATTTTGCCGAACTGGTTGGTGGCGAAACCAAAGAAGCTTTGGCCTATAATTTAGATAATAACCATAAAAAAGAGGTAGAGGAGCAACGTATTTTCGATGTTTCCATCAACGGAACAGCATTTTTGCCAAAACTGAACATTGCTGCCGATTTTGGTTACACCACTGCGGTTAAAAAAACAACCAGGGTTACTGTACAAAATGGAAAAGGCATTGCTATTGATTTTAATGCCATTGAGGGTAAGCCGGTTTTAAATGCTGTTCAACTTAGAAAAATCTATTAATCCCTAAAAAAACATGAACCAACTACCGCTCCGTATTTTATCAATCGACGTTTTAAGGGCCATCAGCATGTTTCTGATGATCTTTGTAAACGACGTGGCCAGTGTAAAACATATCCCAGAATGGATAGAACATGCAC
>NZ_DJDT01000347.1 GCF_002432345.1 Pedobacter sp. UBA5917 | reverse complement strand
CCCCAACTTTTCCGCTTGATCCGATTAATGATCATTCTTTCCACGAATCCTGATAGTTATCCCTTAATAATTCAGTTAGTCTTATGTATTCGGACAAATAAAAACCATTAGAGAAATTTTTATAATAATAGAGATATTTCTCTTCTAGCGTTTTGAAATCCTTATGGTCCAATATTTTAGCTAATATTAAGCCTTTTGTACCCTTAAAAATCGGCCCTGTTAAATGTGTTTCATTAGTATCCTGGTTAATGGCACGTTCTACAGTATGAAAATCTTTATATTGATCAAAAAAAGGAATTCCTACAGATTTAAAAAGTTCAAATAATTTATCAGCAACCATATCTATCTGTGTTTCTTCTGTTAATTCAAATCTTGACGCAGGTCCATTAATGTTTAAGCCTTCAATACTCGTACCCAGGGTCGGAGTTCCTTTCTGATACTTTTCTTCAAAGCTGGATATTTGATGGAACAGATTCTCTACAAGATTAAAACGGATTAATAAACCAGGCCTAATGTTCCATCCAGTGCTGCTTGTTAAAAAAACAATACTTAACATATTCCATCCTAACTCTGTGTCCTGTAGAAAGGAATCACCGAATTTTTTGAATTTAAAGCCATATACTTTAAGCTTTTCATTTAAAGACATTAAAACTTGCTGTTTTAAAAAAGATCTCTTTGTCATGGTGAAACATTAATTAAATATGGCCTTATAATTTTTGATGCTAAATTAATATATAAGCACAGCAATTACCTTTACTTTTTTTATAAGAACTATTTTGTTTAAAAAAGAAAGACCATGCTGTCCAAGGTAAAAATGTGCTAATGTTTCCTACTTATGTCCTAACCGCTGGATGTAAAGCAAAGTAACTTTGACTATATAAAAACAATCATATGTCGAAAACAATTTTTATTACCGGAGCCTCACGTGGTTTCGGTAAAATATGGGCAGAAGCCCTGTTGCAAAGAGGCGATAAAGTAATTGCGACTGCACGCAATGTAGCTGCACTGGATGATCTGAAAGCTAAATATGGGAATAACATTTTAACGTTACAGTTAGATGTTAACAGCCGTGATGCCGGTTTCGAAGCGATGAATAAAGCGAAAGAACATTTTGGAAGCATTGATGTTCTGATCAATAATGCAGGTTACGGTTTGTTCGGTGCAATTGAAGAAACAAGTGAAAAAGAAGCAAGGGAGCAGATGGAAACCAATTTTTTTGGTTTATTATGGCTTTCGCAGGCTGTATTGCCGGTGATGCGAGAGCAAGGTTATGGACATATTATCCAGCTTTCGAGCGTTTTGGGATTAATCAGCCGTCCGGTTTTGGGCTTATATGCTGCTTCTAAATTTGCGGTAGAGGGATTAAGCGAATCGCTGGCTGCAGAGGTAAAAGGTTTTGGCATCAATGTTTCGATTATTGAACCTGCCGGATTTGATACCGAATGGGGAGGCTCATCTGCTGCCCGCACTACTGCAATTCCTGAATATGATGAAGTGAAAAACAATCACCAGGCCGGCATCCCTCCTGATTTCCATGGAACTGCTAGCGGTACCACCGAAGCTTTATTGAAACTGATCGATAGTGAAAACCCGCCCCTCCGTTTATTGCTCGGAAAGTACGCCAATATGCTGGTAAAAAAAGACTATGGCAACCGGATAGAAGAATGGGATAAGTGGCAGGAAACAACATTGGCCGCACAGGGTAAATAATGATTATATTCACCATATCTTCACCTTGTTTTAGATTTAGATTGGTTTAATTTGTATAATCATGAAACATTATAAAAGCCTGGCAGAACTGCACCGTTTTAATGGTTTACCCATGCCCGAACATCCATTATTCAGTGTATATAGATGTCCGAAAACCACTTCGCTTGGGGAAAATCCTTTTACTTCCGATTTTTTTATCCTCGGGTTTAAAAAGCTTAAATCAGGTGTTATCATGTATGGGCGTACCCAATATGATCATGAAAATGGTTGTATGCTGTTTGCCAAGCCCAGGCAGATTATGCAGTTTCAAAATCTGGAGTATCACGAAGACTCGTTCATTGTCTTTATCCATGAGGATTTTTTAAATGGCCATTCGCTGAACAATGAGATCGGGAAGTACGCATTTTTTGATTATGAGGCCAACGAAGCATTACATCTTTCACCCCGTGAAGAACAGATTATGTGGGATCTTTTTTTCAAAATTGATGCCGAATACCGTGCAAACAACGATGAGTACAGCCGGAGCATTATGCTTTCGCATGTAGATTCGATGCTGAAGTATTCGCAGCGTTTTTACAAGCGCCAGTTTATCAACCGCGCCGAGCTTTCGGGTAAAACAGTATCAAAATTTAATGATGTACTCGATGCTTATTTTAAAAACGGGGCAACGGAACTTCGGGGCTTACCTACTGTAAGTACTTTGGCATCGCAGCTTAGCCTATCGCCCCGTTATCTGAGCGATTTACTGAAACAGGAAACCGGTAAAACAGCTATCGAATTAATCCATATTTATCTTATAAATGAGGCCAAAAACCGTTTGAGAAGTAATGATCAGCGTGTTTCTGAAATTGCCTATGCACTTGGTTTTGAGGACCTGTCTTATTTCTCGCGACTTTTTAAACGGGAAACAGGCAGCACCCCCAATCAATTTAAAAAACACCTGTTTAAGTAAAAGCCAATATATTATTTAGTTAAGCCGCAATAGCCTCACAGAAATGTGGGGCTTTTTTGTTTCCGATCGGGTAAATATCCTATTGCACAAGGATGTGACAGATAAGTGCTGAATAATATCCTATCTTCGGCACCCGGAACATCATTCATCTATCCCTTACGCCTTAATCAGTTTAATGTTATGAAAACAACAATTATCAGCATCATATTTATCACTTTTTACACCTTTTGCGCTGCACAGAAAAATGTGAAAACAGAGATATGTATTATTGGAAATATCCATGATAGTGTGGCCAATTATACCCCTAAAATGCTTTTTGCCATACTCGAAAAAGCCAGACCGGATGTGATCCTGCATGAGGTTGATAAAGCGAGTATGAAAGAATATACGGGTACCGCAACGCTTAAAGGAAACGAGATTCAGGCTAGTAACCTGTTCTGTGAAAAATTTCCCAATACGCAACGTTTCCCGTTTGATTTTGAAGGAAGAAACCAGTACCGGAAAGATAAAGGAATGGTACCAACCGATAATCTTACAGTTAAGTTAATCGATAGTTTATATAAAACCGGTGTGTTAAATGCCGTGCATAGTTCCATTTATAAACAATATCTTGATCTTAATAAAAAACTGATGGATGTAGCACAGCTTAGCGCTGAAAATTTCAATAACGATAAAACCGATTCAATCAGCAAAGTACGCCAGAACAACCAGTACAAAAAACTCCTCAGGATTGTAAATGATCGACCTGAATTTTTATCCCATACCGTAATAAAACCAAACGGAGAAAAAATTACCTACAGGGATGGATTTAAACTCATGAGTGATTTTTGGGATCTCCGTAACCGTACCATGGCCAAAAATATTTACGAAGTTGCCGAAAAATATAAAGGCAAAAGAATTGTTGTTCTTACAGGTTTTCTGCACCGGTATTATCTGATCAGCGAACTGAAAAGGCTTAACCATAACAATTATACCATCAGGGAATTTTATCAGCTGTAATTTTTGAGCAGCTTTAAGGCTATTAAACCCAAGAAGAATTCGAATGCCGCAAAGGCTGAAAAGGATGTTTTTAAACCCTGGGTTAACAGCTGCTGGAATATATAAGCTCCTGCCCCATAACCAAGGAACAGAACACAGGCACTAAGTGCAACAGCAAGGCCTCTTGTTTCTTCTTTGCCTACGGAGGTTACCATTCCGGCGAATAAAGGTTGGGTCATATCATACCCTAATGAGAGTAGTGTAACAGCGATTGCGGCATACCAAACAGATATATTGAAGCTTAATACCAGTACCGCAATAGCACCAGTCATCAACCCCCAGGGTAATATTTTCTGTCTGCCGTGGCTGTCGGCCAGTTTGCCAATGGTTACGCCAAGCAACATCCCCGGAATACCATATCCCAATAAGGCTAAACCAATTCCCTGATCTGCGAGGCCATACCGGATTTTGAAATAATAACCCAGCCACGAAAAAACACCACTATGGAAAAGCCCATTGAGAAAGATGTAAAGGTACAAACGGCTTCCTTTACCTGATGACAATAAATGATAACCATTGCGGACAATCACTTTTGTTGAAATGCGTGGTTTGGGCAAAAAAACAGGAAACTGATGGTGATTGATCAGGGCCACTATAAATACAGCTAAACTTATGGTTCCGGCAATCATAAATTCATTCCGCCAGCCCAATATAGGATTAAAGAATATGCCCATACTTGCCCCGAATGAAATTCCGCCGGCCATGGCACCGAATAATAAGCCGATATACTTTCCTCTTTTTTGGTAAGGGAAAATATCGCCGATAAGGGATACAGAAACCGGAATAATTCCTCCGGTAGCTAATCCCGACATTATCCTGATTGCAATTAATGCTGTTACACTGCTGCACAAGGGAATTAACAAACAGCTTAGTGCCTGTAAACCAAATAAGGCCAAAAGTATGGGTTTTCTACCGACCCTATCAGAAAGCGGACCGTAGATGAGGGTAGAAAGACCATATGGAATGGTGTATGCGGGTATAAGTAAGCCCAACGCCGAAACCGGTGCATTTAAACTCTCCGATAATGCGGGTATAAGCGGGGCAACAAGGTACGCCTGGAAAAGAACAAGAAAAGCTTCGGCAGCAAGGATACTGATGAGAAGTGTGTAATGCTCCGGTTTAGCAGTTACAGATAATGATCGGCTCATTAAATAGCGTTATAAAATTTAAAGGAATTAAGGTTGGGTAATGATTATGGTAATAAAAAGACTTTAAAGCGGAAACTTCACTCCTGAGTAGCGGTAACACTTCTCCAGGAACAATTGCTGTAAATCTTTATTTTTTGCATCAGGATGCAAAACCTGCGGTTTTTTATGGTAATAATATCCTCCACTGCTCAGCGCTTCCCTATCAGCAGATGAAGCAAGCCACACCTGTGTTAATGGGGCATCGCGCAAACTATCGGGCGCACCTGGTCCACCCATTTTAGTAGCCACCCAGCCCGGTTCCAACGCATTGGAATAAACATCCTTCCACATTTCGGCTACAGCAAAAGCGAGCAAAACATTGTGTAGTTTCGAATCGGAATAAGCCTGGAAACCATTCCAACTTTTATTTTTCCATTTCAGATCGCTCAGGCTGCTGTCGCCACTACGGTGCAGACCGGAGCTTAGGTAAATCAACCGTTTGGGTTTTTGTATAAGTGCCGTAAGCAGATATGGTGCAAGACTATTGATGGCAAATACATGGGGAAGACCATCAACGGTATTTAACCTTGCAGGTTCCTGATAGCCCACCGCTGCATTATGGATAACAGCGTCAAAACTACCCATATGGTTAACCTGGTTGGCCAGATCAATGGTTTGTGCAATATCCAAAAGATCTGCTATTGTTACCGCTTCGGCCTTTGGGTTGGCTTTTAAAGCTGTTTCTGCCCGCTGTTCATTTCTTGCATGCAGTACAATCTGGTGCCCTTGATTTATCAGGATTTTTGCAGCCATCTGGCCAAGACCATCAGATGAGCCGGTAATAAATATTCGTGCCATAATTTTATTTCTTTAATTGATCATGCAAATTTCAGCTTAAACATTAATTAAATATTTATCATTTGGTAAATAATGGATTATCATTTTTTTGGATCTGTATTTCTTTTTACCATTTGGTAAAAGCTTTATATGTGCCTGGGACTAGTTTTGGATCAAAACAAAATTTCAATGAAAAGATTAATAATTATCATGGTGGCGCTAATGGTTTACAGCGCTACTTTCGCCCAAACATTTACATTAAAAAACAGGGAACTGGGCGGGCAGCTTACCAACAAACAGTTTTTTAATGGTATGGGATTTAAAGGGGAAAATCTATCGCCACAGCTTTATTGGGAGAATGAACCAAGCGGGACCAAGAGTTTTGCAGTAACTATTTACGATATGGATGCGCCCACAGGCAGTGGTTTTTGGCATTGGGTGGTTTTTAATATCCCATCTGCCGTGCATGAATTGAAACAGGGTGCAGGTGATCCGCAAAAGAACCTTGTCCCTATGGGAACCATACAAAGTAATTCCGATTACGGTACACCAGGTTATTGCGGTGCTGCACCAAACGACGGACCTGCGCATAGGTTCCTCATTACAGTGTATGCGGTGGGAAAAAACCTTGATCTGGATAAAAATGCAACACCTGCCAGTGTAGGTTTTAACCTGTATTTTGCCACTTTGGCTAAAGCATCTATGGTGGTGTACGGTCAGAAAAAATAGGCTTTTTTAAAACAGGGTTAGAGAAGGTCGGAAAATTCCCCTTCTCTAGCCATTAATAATTAGCAGTTTATTGATTGTGTTCCTGTTTTAGCGCATCTTCATAAGCCTGATTAACCAGATTGCTGTTGCCTTCTTCAAAAACAGGCAGCATGTAGAGCTTGTTTACTTTCCAAACGTCACCTACTTTAGTTAGTTCGTGTTCGTACCTTGCATAAATAAACCAGAAATCCTCTCCTTTACTTACTTTTTGTTTGTGGAGCGCACGGCCATAAGAATGTACGGTAGCCTTATCTCCAACTATATTAACCTCGTGGTTAAAGGTAATGTGCATGGTTGTCATGTGCTGGTAGGCGATTTTTGCCCAGTTGGCAAGATCATCAGCTTTCATTACCTGTTGTGCTTTTACGCCACCAAAATCGATAATTACTTCGTCTGTCCAAAGCAGGCGGCTGGTTTCAAAGTCTTTTCTATCCGTGGCATTAAATCCCTTAACAAGTGATTGTATTACTTCTAAAGTTTCGTTTTTCATATATTTGTTTTGATCACAAAATTAGCGGCTGTACTATGCTGCATCAATAACTCCGCCCATAATGAGTACCCTTAAAAAAGATAATTCAACCATTAGCCTCAACGAACAGATTTTAAACCAGGCCTGTACCTTTAATGAGGTAATGCGGTTAATTTCGCCGCAGTGGAAAATGCAGATCATGTTTTCCATCCATTGGGGTACAAACCGTTTCAGTACATTGAAAAAAGAATATAACACCTTATCTGATGAAATTTTGGGAAAAAGGTTAAGAGAATTAACACAGGAGGGCTTTGTAGAAAAAATTGAAGGGCCGGATCCCAAACACCCGATAGTGGAATACTTTTTAACCGAAAAGGCTAAAGATCTTCTTCCGCTTGTTCCTCAATTTTGCGAATGGGGAGATAAATGGATCAAAGCTGTATAATTGATTTTATCAATTTTAATGAGTTAACGCTGACCTAATTTCTGGTTTAGATTGCTTAACATTTTATACTTTTATGATTTTCGTATAAGTATTACCCATTTAAATATGATCGATCTCATTTTACAGAATTTCAGGATGCATGTTGCACTTTCAGAACAGGAAGCGGCACTGGTTACCTCCGCTTTTCAGTACCGTAAAGTGAGAAAAAACCAGTTGCTGGTAGAACCACCCTACCCGGCCAATACCGAACATTTTATTGTAAGTGGCTGCCTGCGTATTTATTACCTGGATAGCGATGGTGTAGCGCATAATATTGCTTTCGGCGTTGAGGGATGGTGGCTTACTGACCTGCAGAGCTTTTTTACGGGCAATGCATCAAAATACCATGTAGAGGCTTTGGAAGATAGTGAGGTATTTATCATCACAAAAGAACGTTGGGAAGATTTACTGATCCAGATTCCTTCCCTGAATATCTATTTCAGAAAGCTTTACCAGAATTCTATTATTGCCCAGAACGACCGTTTACTGAACATGATCAGCACTAAGGCGGATGAACGTTACCTCCGCTTTATCAAAAAATACCCCACACTCGAAAACCGTTTGCCCCAATACCATATTGCCTCCTACCTTGGTGTTACGCCTGTTTTTTTAAGTAAAATTAAAGCGCGCTTAAGCAGTAAACATTAGAAAATATTAACATAGTTTAATATTATTTATTAAACTATGTTATTGGTCCCAATTGAGGGTGCATGGTATTTTTGCTTCCATACTTACATAAAAAAATGAAAGCTTTAATTAACAAAATCACCACTACTGAAAATCAGGTTACCTCACTTATCCTTCGGATTACATTGTTTATTGTATTATGGCCACATGGCGCACAGTTGTTACTGGGCCTGTTCGGTGGTTATGGATATACCGGTTCGATGGGCTACTTTACCCAAAGCGGCTTGCCATATATCGTTGGTTTTCTGGTCATCTTTCTTTTATTTTTCGGAACCATAGCCATGCTTGCCGGTTTTTTGACAAGGCCTTTTGCTGCGGCTTTTCTGATCATGTTTATCGGCATGATTACAACTGTACACATGCCATTCGGCTTTTTTATGAACTGGTTCGGCAGTCAGAAAGGTGAAGGTATAGAATACCATTTATTATTGATAGGGATTGTAATTGCACTAATGGTTACCGGTGGAGGTAAACGCAGTGTAGATGCTTTAATCAGCACCAAATAAAATTTATACACTTAAAACAGCATAGTTTCACCATGTAAGACATATAAGCTTCTGCGATATTATATGTCTTATATAGTGAAAAATAATTAAACGGCTACTCTGTGTAAATCCGCGCCATCTGCGCGAAATAAATGCATTATGGTTTACCGCAGGTTAACTCCCCTCAAACTTGGCAACTGCTTCTCTGCTAACCGGTGTAAAAAGGTTTACCAGGTTACCGTCGGGATCTCTTAACAATAAAGATTTGTTTCCCCAGGGCATGGTAGTAGGCTCCTGCACAGTACAGTCTTTTAAAAAGCCCGCCAGTTTTTCGAAATGCTGTTGTACATCTTCAACCATAAATTCGATAATTACGCTGCGGTTGTGTGCAGGCTGTGCCACGTTATCGCCTCCAAAAAACTGTAAAGTATTGGTGCTTCCTATAGCAAGTGTAGCAGTTTTGGTTTTAACCTCTGCGAAATCAGGTGTATACCTCATTGCACTTACACCTGTTACCTGTTCGTAAAAATTGATGAGTTCCTCTATCTTGGAGGTAATGATCCGGATGGATATTAAATTCATTGCTTATAATTTTAATTGTGCAACGAAGGTATCTGGGGCTTATGACAACTGTTTGTCAGTGCCTGTAAAGTTTTTTTCTTTTTCCTGTAAATATTCCTGAAGATTGAGTTGATGGGGCACAAACTTATCATCAGTTACCTGTATGGCAGCTATCCTATCCAAGCGGAACATCCTGAAATCATTCCGCAACCTGCAAAAGGCAATAAGCGTCCATTGTTGCTGTGTACTGTAATAAAAAGCGAATGGCTCAATCAGTCTTTCTAAACACTCGTTTTTACCTTCTGCTGTGTAGCCGATACGCAAAACGGTAAAACTTGTTAATGCATTTTGGATGGTAGTTAACGAATTACTGGTAGCTTGCGCTATACCTATGGTGCCTACAGCCACCCGTTTAGAAAGCAGTTCTACTTTATCTTTCGCTGCATAGTTGAGCACCGCCTTTATTTTATCAACCGCTTCGGTATAGGCGCCGATCAATGAGCTGTCTTTATTGAGATTAACCAACTGCCCTGCTGTAATCAATGCGTTGGCCTCTTGTTCGGTAAACATTATGGGGGGGATTTTATAACCTTCGGCCAACGAATAACCCTTGCCCTCGGAACTGGCAATGGGTACACCGATCTGTTCGAGCACCTTAATATCGCGGTAAATGGTACGCACACTAACGGCAAACTTAGCTGCCAGATCGACTGTATTAACCATTCGCCTGGTTTGTAAATGCAGTAAAATGGCGCTTAGGCGGGTAAGCCTTTTCATGTCGGTATTGGTGCTCATTGGGTACGTATGGAAGTCAAATATACAGAATGGTAAAAATAAACTCAAAATCGGTGTTTAATCTGAGGGTGTAAGGATTAACATGGGAATATTTTTTGGAACAATAGCTTGTTTAGAGCAAAAGCCTCTGTGCTTAGCCCCGATTGGATGGATGCCCCCGATTCTTCATCGGGGCAGGAAGGAAAGCGGGAATATCGGAACCGATTGGCACTGCAACTGCACTCCAGATGATAAACAACCTAAACTTTATACTCCTTTAAATGCAATCTTATATGGTTTTGGAAACGTAATTCAGTATTTCTTGGCTGCTGCAGTCCCGCTATCGCTGCTAGTCCTCTCCCGATGAAAAATCGGGATCCGGGCTATCCGCTTTATCGGGTTTATTTAACTAGGGTTACTTTTTTATAGCAAAAACCCCTGTGCTTAGCCCCGATTGAATGGATGCCCCCGATTTTTCATCGGGGCAGGAAGGAAAGCGGGAATACCGGAACCGACCGGCACTGCAACTGCGCTCCAAATGATATTGGCAAGCTTAACAAGCTAACCTGTATACTCCTTTAAATGCAATCTTACCTTTAATTTTTTTATGGCTTTGGAAATGTAAGTCAGTATTTCTTGGCTAGTGCAGTCCCGCTATCGCTGCTAGTCCTCTTCCGATATAAAATCCTATCGTGTGGACACAAATACCAATATTTTTTCCG
>NZ_DJDT01000220.1 GCF_002432345.1 Pedobacter sp. UBA5917 | reverse complement strand
TTCATTGGTTCACTGGTCATTAGTTCATTGGTTAATGGCTTATTGGTTAATTGTTTACCCTTCGACTACGCTCAGGGGGTTAATCGTTGGAGCAGTTGTTCCCTTTCTATCCGTTTAATGGTTGATGGTTCATAGCCGCGTTGTTAATATCAATCGCCTAAATCTTAATTTTCTTAACTTCTTAATGGTCAAAACACATTAACCCTTGAGTGAGGAAGGAATCAAATCAGACAGATCTCTCCGCTTCGGTTGAGATGACGCCTGAATAGTCTCCCCATTCAAAATTCCATTACCATCCCGGGTTCTGAATCAGCACTGCACTTTTGTTAATTTCTGATTGCGGAATAGGGAAATAATACATTTGTGGATTGGTAAATCTCCTGGTTTCGAAAGAAAAACGGGCTCCGGTAACGGTAGATCCGCTACGTGTCCAACGCATGCCATTGGCCGGACCATTTATTAAAGTTTCTGCCAGTTTCCACCTTTTGATATCAAAAAATCTAATCGCTTCTTCGTAGGTTAACTCTACCCTTCTTTCGTTACGAATTACTTCTCTCATTTGCTCTTTGGTTAGCTGCGAAGGCAATTGAAATGGCACTAAACCGGCCCTGTCTCTGATTTGTTCAACAGCCTGATACACTTCTGTACTAGGCCCGCTAAATTCGTTAAGTGCTTCTGCGTAATTGAGTAATATTTCGGCATACCTGATGGCCACCAAACCAATGTTATTGGATATTCCAAAATTGCCACCGGCCCCTTCGTGACAAAATTTGCGGTATAAATAACCAGTCTTAGTAGAACCCGAAGTACCTAAACCATCGCCCGGAGCATTGGCGTACAGGTTAACTACCGTTTTGGTGTTAGTGGTATTGTTTAACCACAAGCTGCCATCGTACAATATAGAATAGTAAAAACGGGGATCCCTGTCTTTATACATATCTGCTTCTACATAACCAGAGCCGGCTTCTTTAATATTTTTTCCATTTTTCATCGGATAGGTATCTACCAGTTCCTGGGTTGGATAAGAGTAAGCCTGCCCACCGCGTGAAACCGGAAGCAAAAAACCTTCGTACCACCTGTTTGTAGATTTCATTACCTGAAAAATATGCTCAGGGGTATTTCTGGTAATCATCATCTGATAATATCCATAACCAGGGGCGGTTGTATTATCTTTTACCAAACTATAAATGCCCATATCCATTACCGCTTTTGCAGCATCAGCGGCCAGTTTCCATCTGTTGTTATCTAAATTATCGTAACCCGCCAGGTTTTTATTGGCACCTGTACCGGGATTTTGCCCGTTAAAAAGCGGACTGGCAGCAAGAAGTAAAACTTTTGACTTTAAGCCCAACGCAGCACCTTTTGTAGGCCGTCCGAAATCTTCAATTTTTGTGGTTACAGGCAAAGCTGCACAGGCATCCAGCTCGCTAACAATATAATTTACCGTTTCGGCAAATGTTGATCTGGCTAAGCCAAAATCGTCGGTTATGGCGTAAACTTTATCGCCAATAACCGGTACGCCACTGTAATTACGCAACAAATGCCAGTAATAATAGGCCCTCAAAAACCTGGCTTCTAATTTTAAACTTGCTCTTCTGGCGGCAGAAATCGGAGACCTGTCTACATTTGCCAAAAAAACATTTACCCGCCTGATGTTATTGTAACAATTGTTCCAGTGATTTTTAAACCGACTAAAATCGGCCTGACTTTGAAACGTTGCAGAATTAAAGGCAGGCGCTATCTGTGCCGTAGCACCGCTCCATACAATATCCGAATCGTCTGATGCGTCGCTGTACGACCACAAACCACCTCCTGTTAAGCCATTGTCCAGGTAGTATGTTCCGGCTAAACCGGTATAAATACCTGTTAAAAACCTGAATGTTAACAAACTATCTGCAAATACTGTAGCTTCGTTAAGCTGCCCAACATCAGTTTTATCCAAAAAACTATTGCTATCAGTTTTTTTGCAGGCAACAGCACCTATTGCTAATAAACCAACCAATGTTAAAGTTTTTAAATAATTTATATTTTTCATCTGTTTATATATTAGAATGTTACCTGTAAACCAAGGTTTACAATTTTTTGCTGAGGATAGGATGAATAAGCTTCTACCGTTCCTGTAGAATTTATAGACTCGGGATCTACGTCATAAATTTTCAGGTTAAACCAGGTAATCAGATTTGCGGCATTTGCATAAACGCGGGCGTTTGATAATCCGATTTTGTTGACCAGTTTGTTGCTAAAATTATAACCCAGTTCTACGTTTTTAAGGCGGATATAATCGGTTGGGCGTAACCAAAAGGTAGACTGGTCGAAATTGGCACCACCTAAGCGTGGTAACTCTGCAGTTTCCCTGGTTTCTGGTGTCCATCTTTTTAAGTGTATTTCGGAAGGAGTACCGTTAACATTCCCGATCTGGAACATGGTAGATGCACTTAAACTTCCTTTTGCAGCACCCTGAAAAAGTACCGAAACATCGAAACCTTTGTAGCTTGTACCTAACGAAAAGCCGTAGTTGATCTGAGGAATATTAGGGTTACCGATCGGGCCGATATCGCCCTGATCAATCTTTCCGTCATTGTTGATATCGGCATACTTCAAATCGCCGGGTTTAACCGCCCTGCCAACCGATATTGGGCTATTGGCAATATCGTCTGCATCATTGTAGAAGCCGATGCTGGTATACCCATAAATCTGTCCAATAGGCCTGCCGGTACGCATCAGCAAGGGATTACCCTGATTATAGGGTTCATCGCGGTAAATTATTTTATTTTTGTAGATGGAAATGTTTCCTTTAACGAAATAAGAGAGGTTTTCGCTCAGTTTATTCTGGTATGAGAGGTCGAGCTCAAAACCTTTATTATTTACGATACCCAAATTTACCGGAGGCAAAGTAATACCCGAAAAATTAGGAACGGTTTCCCTAACTGTTAAAATATCGTACCTTTTATGGTTAAAATAATCGAAGGTTATCCCTAGTTTACTGTTCAGCAATTTAATGTCTGTACCAATATCCAGCTTACGTTCCTGCTCCCACCTTACATCTTCATTTGCGAGGGCACCCGGGGTAATACCGTACTGTAGCGTGTTATTATCGCCAAACCAGTAAGAATTTGCCGCTGTTGCAGGGGCATTATAAATTTCTTCGTAGATATAACGGTAAGTATTCGGAAAATCATCAGAACCAACGGTACCCAATGAGGCCCTGAATTTCATATAATTGATAAAAGGAACAGCTTTTTTAAAGAAGGGTTCTTCGCTAATGTTCCAGCCAGCACTTACTGCCGGAAATAAGCCATTCCGTTTACTTGCTTTAAACCTATCGGTACCATTATAGGCACCATTCAGTTCGAATATGTATTTCGATTTGTAATTGTATCCCAGCCTTGCCGAATATCCCCTAAAATTTGCAGGAATATTGGCACCCGAAATATCTGCCAACTGGTTGTATACGATAAGACCGTATAAATTGTGGTTTCCAAGCTGGCGGTTGTAATCTAAGATACCCTGCACATTAATCTTCCGAAGTGGATAGTTAGATGTATTGGCATCAAAAGTGGTAGTTGCTGTAAGCGGCTCCAGTCTGCTTAATTCAGGAAAAACAGGATCTAAAACATCCGATCCCGGCAGGTAAGCATAAGTAGGAAAACGCCCCCTGGTTAACGACCGGTTAAACTCTACGTTATTGGTGTAAGCTAAAATTACCCTTGCAGCAAGCCCTTTGGTTAAAAAATCTAAATTTTGGTTAGCCTTTAAATTTAAGTTAAGATTATTGCTGTAATTTCTGTTGTAACCGGCATATTGTAAAATACCAACCGGATTTAACGTTGCAGATTTTCTGCCCCCATAACTCCCGTCTTCGTTTTTTACCGGGTAATTCCATGGATTTAAAAGTCCGCTGCTTAACCTTCTCCAAATAGAAATGGCGCCACCGGCGAGTACATCAGGCAGGTTGGGCTGGTTAATTTCGTTAAACCTTGCCGAAAGATCCAGTTTTAGCGTCAGGGTTTTGGTTACATTTAAATCAACGTTTGATCTGATGTTGTATCTTTTTAAATAATAATTACTGTTAAAATTTTCATCTTTTTGTATATTCTTTAAAATACCGTCCTGGTTAACATTGCCAAGTGCCACGAAATATTTTAAATTCTGCGTACCTCCGGTAATGTCGATATTGTTGCTTTGCTGCAATGCATTTTTACGCATTACCTCATCATACCATTTCACGCTAGGGTACCTGTACGGATCGTCGCCCAACTTAAAATGGTTTAACGCTTCATCGGTAACCAGCCCAGGATAGGTTAGATTGGGGTCTCTGCCTTCATTTACCTCCTGCTCTTTTAACAAGAGTAAGGCATTGTAAGAATCGAGCGGTTTTCTTCTTATGGTTGGGGTTTGCAGGCCAAAATCGCTTCTGAATGTAATTTTCGGGGCAGAAATAGTACCTCTGCGCGTGGTTATGGCAATTACACCATTTGCGCCCTTTATACCATATATAGCTGTTGAAGAAGCATCTTTTAAAATGGAAACCGTTTCAATCTCATTGGAATTTAACTGACTTAACTGTTCGTAGGGGTATTCTACATCATCTACAATTACCAGGGGCCTGTTGGATGCACCGGTATAGGTACTAACCCCACGGATGTAAATATTAGCGGCATCGGCACCGGGCTGGCCACTGGTTTGTTGCTGGAACAAACCGGGTAACCTTCCTGCCAGTGCATTCTGAAAGCTTGCAGCAGGGCTCTGTCTTAATTCTTTACCCGAAACGGTGCTGGTTGCGCCGGCATTGGTGATCTTTTTTTGCGGTGTAAAACCCACTACCACCACCTCATTCAAATTTGAATTATCTTCTTTTAAAACAATGTTTAAAGGCTGGCTGGTAATGGTTACCACTTTTGTAACATAACCTACAGAACTTATAATCAGCCTGGTACTGTTTGCGTCAACTTTTATGCTAAAAGCGCCACTGGTATTTGTGATCACAATGTTCTTTGGGTTTTCCTGTTCGGCAACTGTTGTTGCTATGAGTGTTGTGCCCTTATCATCGGCCACAACACCCCGAACAACTTTGGTTTGGGCGTAAACTAAATTAGTTATTAGCACAAGCAATATTATATTCAGTATTTTTTTCATCTGTATATAGTTTCTTTTTATCGGCACGAAGCCATCCTGATTTTCGTTTCACGCCTGTGATCTGAAAACCGGTATGATTTCAATATTTTATATTTATCCCCTTTATCAGTTAGACCATCCCGGGTTTTGAACCATTTTATTATTGGCTAATATTTCGGCCTGTGGTATGGGGTACCAATACATTTTTGCATCGAAAACAGCATTTGCAGCATTGAAATAAGTATAAGAGAAGGCCGTTCCGTTTTTAGTAATCTGCACACCCCTAACCGGCCTGTTCAATTCAGTTTCGGCGAGTTTCCACCGTCTCAGATCCCAGGTTCTGTGCTCTTCAAAAGCCAGTTCGATACGGCGCTCGTTCTGAATGATTCTACGCAATTCATCTTTGCCAAGTGTGAGCGATAAGCCGTATAGATTATTGGAGCCTGGAAGAATCCCTGCCCTTTTCCTGATCAGAACCAGATTGTTAACGATATCGGTAACTGCCCCGCCCGATTCGTTCAGCGCTTCGGCATGGTTTAATAAAATTTCGGCATACCTCAACAGGATAACGTGATGGGCCTGATTGCTGTAAGCGGTAGAGGTTTCGAATTTGCCCATAAATTTTCTCAGGTAATACCCGGTTCTGGTTTGTGTCCGGTTCCCTCCCGGCTTATCCTGGCCACCATCAAATATTTCAACAGGCCTTCCGAGCCAGTTTTTGCCATTGTGCATAATGGTAGCTGTTAACCTGGGATCACGGTTTAGGTATGGGTTATTTGGGTCGTAAGTGGATCCTGGATCGGAAATCGCTTTTCCATCAAGCATTAAAAATGCATCGACGAGGTTTTGCGATGGGCTGGTTAAGCCAACTCCCTGTAAATATCCGATCGGACCATTGTTGATTTCGATATTTGTATTTAAGGCATTCTGCTTAATAAAAATAAATTCGGTGTTTTTGGTGGCGTTAAAATTGGCAATCCAATCGGTTACCAGGCTATAACCCAATGCTTTCACATCTGCTGCTGCCTGTGCGGCGAGCGTCCATTTCTGGATATTATTTGTGGGATTGTTCAGGGGGCTGGCCGCATACAACAATACCCGCGATTTTAGGGCCATTGCAGCTCCGATGTTCGCCCTGCCCCAGTCTCCATCACTAATGGCATAAGGCAGCAACGAGCTTTTGATGGCATCTAACTCAGCAACGATATAAGCATAACATTCGTCGAGTGTATTCCGCGGTACATTGATATCATCATTGAGGGTAAATACTTTATCACCAATTAAAGGCACACCACCCCAGCGCTTAACAAGTTCGAAGTAAAAATAGGCCCTCAAAAATCTTGCTTCAGCTTTAAACTGGGTTTTTAAAAGGGCAGTTGTAGGTACTATATCTACTTTGCTTAAAAAGAGATTGGCTCTTCTGATGCCCAGGTAATTTTTGCTCCAAACATCATCTGGAAGGGTTGTAGATGATATTCGGCCTGTACGGTAAAATTCGGCCTGGGTGCCTATTCTTGAGGGAACGGCATCATCCGTTCCTGCATCTAAAAAGCTGCCATCAATCCTGTTGTACCAATCGGGCAACAACAAATAGGTTCCGTTTAAAAATTGTTTCGCATAATCGGCATTCTTATCCTGCGGGTCGAAAATTAAGTCGCCAGTGATGCGGTCTAAGGGTTCTGCCTCAAATTTTTTGGAACAACCAAATGCAAATAACAGACAGATTATAGCGAAGTATATTTTATAATTATTCATAATCAAGATTTAAAACTGAAGGTTAACGCCAAAATTGAATATCCGCTGGTTGGGTACATTTCCAATCAGCACTTCCGGATCTACCCCATCTAAAGTTGTAGCGGTTAACAGGTTAAGGCCATTGGCAAACACCCTGATATTGGTAAAGCCAACTAACTTGATGAGGCTGGCAGGTAAGCTATAACCTATTTCTACATTTCTTAATCTTAAATAACTGCCGTTTTTAACCCAGAAAGAAGAAACCTGGCTGTTATTTGGGTTATTACCAACACTTAAACGTGGGTATTTTGCCGCTATAGCGGTAGCGGGTGTCCACCTTAACAAACTGCTTTCTAAGGCTTGTCCATAACCGCCAGCTGCACCGGTTGATGCAAAATTGATAAAGTTGAAATACACATTTCTGTTTGCTGTACCATTTAAGGTAAATGAAAAGTCTAATCCTTTATAATTGATCCCTCCGGTTACCCCGTAAAAGAAAACAGGTTTGGTACTGCCAATTGCGGTCATATCATAAGTATTAATGATACCGTCGTTGTTTAAATCCTTATATCTTATGTCGCCCGGTACCGGAAGGTAACCGTCAACCTTTGGTCCGTTGTTAATTTCTGCAGTACTGTTGTAAAAACCATCAGCCACATAACCAAAAGTTTGCCCTACAGGTTGTCCTGTTCTGTATTCGTAAGCATTTTTTCTGAAAGGTTCATCGTTAAAAACCACTTTGCTTGCGCTCCACGAACCATTTGCAGAAATAAAATACTTAAAGTTGTTGATCTGATTCTGGTATCCAAGTGCCAGCTCAACTCCCGAGTACTGGTTTTTACCCATATTCTCAGGCGGTAAAACAGCTCCGATTACAGCACTTGCATTTGTTCTTCTGGTTTGTAGCAGATCATAATAACTGTTCCTGTAATAATCGGCGGTAAGCCATATTTTATCCTTTAAAATTGAAGCATCGATGCCGATATTAAATTTTCTTGCCTTTTCCCAGGTAATATTTGGATTAGCCAGCGTCCCTTCGTCTTTTGTACCAGAAGTGGTTAGCGGATTTCTGCTGTAAAATGTATCGCCGTTATCAAAATTCTGCAGGTATTGGAAATAACCTGCGGCGGCATTTGTGGCGGTTAAACCATAAGAAGTCCTCAGTTTTAACGAATTAATGGTATTTTTTAAATTAGCAAAGAAACTTTCGTTGGCAATGTTCCAGCCCAAACCAACTGATGGGAAAAAGCCCCACTGGCTACCGGGTTTATAGCGATCGTAGCCCATATACGAAGTGGCCAGTTCAAGCAAATACTTATTGTCGTAATCGTAATTAAACCTTCCACCAAGCGATTGATTAACCTGCGATAAAGCGCCACCCAGCACATAACTGTCGCGGATAAACAGCAACTGGGCTTTAAAAGTATTTTTATCTATTGTTTTATCATAACCCAGATCGAAACGAGAAAATATCTGCTGGTTTAAATCTGTGGGCGAAGAACTATTAGATTGTGTACCATCGCCACCTATTGTTTTATAACTGGTTTGGTTTGTAACAGGGTTTACTACCGGCGAATACACGGCAAAAGATTTACTCCTGTTGATGTTCTCGTTATAGTACGAATTGAAAGATACTGCACCACTGGCATACAAACCGGGCAAAAAGGTATCGAGCTTTTGCATTAACGATATATCTGCCCCTAAATTCCTATTTACCGATGGCCTGTATCCCGATTTTACCGACATCCCATACAGGTTATTCTGAAACTCGGTGTTACCTCCCAGCGAACCATTTTCGTTAAATTTCGGATAGGCATTATTAGGAGTGGTTAATAAAGCACCGTAAATACTGGCTACGGTTGATCCGGGCTGGTTGCTGTTTCTTATTCTTCCGAACAAGCTTACACTGAGCGTTGTACTTTTTGTTAAATCAACATCGATATTGCTCCTGAAAGAATAACGTTTGAAACTATTGTTCGTTTCATAGGTATTGATGGAAGGATCGGTAACTAAAAAACCGCTCTGGCTCAGGTAGTCGAGGTCTACAAAATACCTTACCTTGTCGGTTCCACCTCTTAAATTCAGGTTTTGCCTGCTTACGGGTGCCGTAGCCTTTAAAATTTCATCAGTCCAGTTTACATTGGGATGCGTAAACGGACTTGTACCATTTTTATACTTATCCAAATCGGCTGCTGTATAAATGGGTTGCCGCCCGTCGTTTGCCAGGGCCTCGTTAAATAAGGTGGCATAATTAAATGCATCCAGAAATTTAGGCCGCTCAATTTGCTGCTGAATGCCGTACTGGCTGGTAAAGGTAATTTGCTTAGGCATATTGGCACCGCGTTTTGTGGTGATAAGCAACATGCCATCAGCGGCTTTCATGCCATACAATGCAGTTCCGAGTGCATCTTTTATTACTGAAATGCTTTCAATCTGTTCGGGGTCGATGCTTAGGTACGAGCGTGGTACACCATCAATCACTACCAATGGCGTTCTTCCCCTTAATGATATGGCCGGCTCGTCGGATCCCAACTGGAAATTATTTTGTACCACGTACAAACCAGGCAGTTTGCCGTACAGCATTAAGCCAACCTGTGGGGTAGGAAAACTCTTCAGCTCTTCCCCACTTACGGTAGCCGAAGATTGAATCCTTTTTACATTTTTTTGTGTTCCGAATAGAACCGGAACATCATTACCGGGCAAAGTTACCGCTACAGAATTCCGGAGTTTGGTTCTCAAAGAATCCCTCAATTTCGACAATGAATCGTTGGGGGTTCGTTTATTATTTTTTCTTTCCGATGTTGGCACCTGAAATTCCCTGCTTTTTAAAGCGTTATCATGGTTGGTGAATGCCAAAACATCAGCACCGTTTGCCAACAATAACAGCACTCCAAACAGCGTCGTCCATTTTATAATCGAAGTATAAGTTCCGTTCATTTAAAATAATTTATTTTGTTTATAATTTTAGTGATGCAGAAAAAATTACCCTTAACGCTTAGCGTAGGTTTTATTTATCCGGCATCGTAACAGCCAGCATTATTTTTGCATGGCGCATTATTTGCAAGCAGCTGCTCACACTTAATTTATTGGTATAATGGGTTGGATTTATGCTTTAAGGATCAGAAGTTTTAATTCGATTCCTGCAAATGGTAAACGGGAAAGCGGGTATATGCATAGCGGCATGATGCCCCGTTGGTTAGGGTTAAATTTCATTGTTTGGTTATCTTTTTGGTTGGTTGATTTGATTAGTCTGTTTAAAGTCCAGAGCAGACTGTAATTTTTTGTGGTTAGCTTTTCTTCATATTATCTGGTTTGGTCAGTATTGAATTGATTAGTTTCTGTGCCACTGGTTATTGTGGAATAGTTAGCTCAATTTGGTTAATCCAAAACTGACATATTAATCACTCAAAAAGGTCGAAAATTGTAAATGAAAGGGTAGAAAAACGTCAATTCTGCCATATTTTGATCAATTCGCACTATATTTAGAGTGAAATACAACAATCCCCAAATAAAACTAACCGAAATGATGAAGCTGCGTTTTAGCGCAATAGCATTCTGCCTGCTGCTTTTGATATGCACATCCCTACACGCCCAAAAACCGGTTGTATTTAACCACCTTACAATGGAAAACGGACTGTCGCAAAACTCGGTGATGGCCATTGCACAGGATAAAAACCAGTTAATGTGGATGGGTACGCGGCACGGACTGAACCGCTATGATGGCTACCGTTTTAAAATTTACAGCAACAGCTCGGATAACCACAACAGTATTTCGGATAATGTGGTTACTGCACTATTGAACGACAGCAAAGGACGTTTATGGGTGGGCACCGAAAATGGGCTGAACATTTACAATGAAAAAAACGACCGTTTCTTCCGCATCAGCAGAAAAAGTTCGGCAAAATCTTTCAGCTGCGATTCGGTAGAATGTGTGTACGAAGATTCCAAAAAAAATATCTGGATCGGCACCTATAATGGCATAAACCTGGTAATTGATGCCGAAAAACAGATATTCAAAAAATTTCTCTTCGATAGGAATCGTAAAACAGGTATCAATTACATCCTTTCGGTAATTAGAGACGACCAGAACAACCTTTGGGCAGGTACCTTTAACGGTTTGGTGCGCATTTATCCGGAAAAAGGCAAATACCGTTTCGAAATTTTCAGGCACAGGGCCAATGATCCGAACAGCATCAGTTCCAACGCGGTAAAAAGTATGGTAATCGATAAGCAAAAACGGCTCTGGCTGGGTACTTATAATGGCTTAAACCTATTCGATTATAAACATAAAACCTTTACCCGTTACCAAACGAGTGCCACCGATATAAACGCGCTGGTAAATAACGACATCAGAAAACTCACCTGTGATAAAACCGGCAATATCTGGATCGGCACGCAGGAAGGGTTGAGCATCCTCGACCCCAACACACGTAAATTCAGCAATTACCGTTACGATCCGGAACAGACCAGTGGTTTAAGCCAAAACTCCATCCACAGTATTTTCCAGGATTTAAATGGTTCGATGTATGTGGGTACCTATTATAAAGGTGTTAATGTGGTTTATCCGTCATCTACCCCATTTACGGTATACCGGAATTCGAAAAAGCAGCCCGGTTTGAGCAGCAATATTGTGAGTGCCATGGCCGAAGATCATTATCATAACCTCTGGATCGGTACTGAAGGAGGTGGCTTAAATTATGTAAACCGCAGTAAAAACACTTTTACCTATTACAAATCGGAACCAAATAACGGCCATGGACTGAACTCGAACCTGATCAAAACCTTATACCTTGATAAAAACGGGCAGTTATTGGTGGGTACGCACCGCGGTGGCCTATATGTATTCAATCCAACCACGCAAAACTTCAGGAAAATAACCAATGTAAAGGATGTAAAAAACACGCCGGGCGGTTCCGAAGTAATTGCCATAATGGAAGATAGCAACGGAACGGTTTGGGTAGGCTCAAGGGATGGATTATCAACTTTAACCAAAACCAACGGTGTATACGCCAACGCAACGGTTAAAAGTATACTGGAGAAAAGCTTAAAGGACAAATATATCCAGGTGATTTTTGAGGATAATGCCAAAAATATATGGATCGGAACCAAGGCCGGATTATATGTTTACAATCCAGCATCAAAAAGAATTGCCCCCTACTACCAGAAGAAAGCCAATACGGCAGGTTTAACATCCGATATCAATTGTATTGTGCAGTTACAGAACGGCAATATCTGTGTGGGTACAGCATTAGGTGGCCTGAACATTTTCGACAATAAAACAAGGAAATTCAAAAATTACAGTGAAAAAGATGGTCTGCCCAACAACAATGTATTTGGCATAATAGAAGATGATGAACGGAATTTATGGATCAGCACCAATAAAGGTTTATCCAAATTCCTCACCGCGAAAGGAAAATTCATCAACTATACGAAAAGCGACGGACTTGCAGGAAACGATTTCAACATCAGGTCGTTTTTAAAAGATAGTCGTGGCCAACTGTTTTTTGGTGGATATGATGGTTTAACAGCTTTTTACCCAAAACAGATCGATATCAATAAAAACATAGCTCCGGTTATCTTTACGGAGCTCAAACTATTCAATCAGCCTGTTGTGGTAAACGGTACCGATGGTATATTAAAGGAAAACATTAAAAATACCAAACAGATTACCTTTAAACACTACGAGAATAATTTCAGCCTCGATTTTGCCCTGCTGAACTACATTAAACCTGAAAAAAACAGCTACAGTTATATCCTAAATGGCCATAGTAAAAACTGGACAAAAACCGATATCCCAAGTGCAAGTTATGCCGATCTGCCTTCGGGCAATTATACTTTTGTGGTTACAGCAAATAATAACGACGGAAACCCGGGCAGTAAAGCTGCTTTCATAAAAATTACCGTACTCCCACCCTTTTGGGCAACCTGGTGGGCCTATCTTATTTACCTTGCTTTCTTTTCGGGCTTATTGTTCCTCATTGTGCGTTATCTTTTTGTACGTGCACTGTTAAAACGGACCGAAGATATCCAGAAAATGAAACTGAATTTCTTCACTTATGTGGCCCACGAAATCAGAACACCACTTACCCTGATCCTCGGTCCGCTCGAAAACCTTTCCAAAGCGTATCAGACAGATATCGAACTCAACAGACAGCTCATCCCGATAAAAAACAACGCAAACAGGTTAATGCGTTTGATTACGGAACTGATGGACTTTAGAAAAGCCGAAACCGGGCATCTTACGCTTCATGTTACAGAAGATGATATTATCGGATTTATCAACGAAATCTTCATCTCCTTTTCCCACTTAGCGCAAACCAATGATATTAAATATGATTTTACTCATGAACAGGAAAACATTTACCTGTTTTTTGATAAGCGACAGCTCGAAAAGGTATTATTCAACCTGTTATCCAATGCTTTTAAATTCTGTGATAAAGGCGGCCAGATTTCAGTTTCGGTTCTCGAATCGAATGAGGAAGTAATCATCAGCATTTCGGATAACGGCGTAGGGATTCCGGCAGAAAGCCTGAAAGGTTTGTTCAGCGATTATTTTCAGGTAGATGAACAACAGAGCCAGATCGGTTCAGGCATCGGCCTTGCATTATCCAAAGCGATTGTTGAAGAACACCAGGGAAATATTTCGGTAGAAAGTAGTCCGGCCGAAAATGGAACACGTGGGTTTACTAAATTCACGGTGAAGTTAAAAAAAGGTAAATCTCATTTTAAAACAGCACTTTTTGATGGTGTAAAAGATTACGAAGCTCATCCCGATCTCTATACGCAACAGGAAGAAAAAGCAATTGCGGTTTTAAGTCGCGAAAAAGAAACGGATCCTACTACCGAAACCATTTTGGTGGTGGAAGATAATAGCGAAATCAGATCACTGATCACTTCTTTGGTAGGCAGTAATTACCAGGTTGCCGAAAGTGAAAATGGTTTACTGGGCTGGGAAACGGCTGTAGAAACATTGCCAGATCTGATTATCTGCGATATTATGATGCCGGTAATGGACGGTATTGAACTTTGCCGTCGACTTAAACAGGATGAGCGGACGAGCCATATTCCGGTGATTATCCTTACGGCCCGTTCATCGCACATCCACCAGGTGAGCGGTTTAGAAACCGGTGCCGATGCCTATATCACAAAACCTTTTAGTCCGGAACTGCTGTTGCTGAACGTACGCAATTTACTCATATCGCGACAGGTAATGCGACAAAAGTTTTTGAAACATATCCACCTGCCTGCTAAAGACCTTACCATTAATGCTATCGACGAGGCTTTTATGCAGAAACTGCTGGGTTACATCGATCAGCATATCGCTGATGAAGATTTCGGCGTATCGGAACTGGCTTCGATGATCGGGATGAGCAAACCGGTGCTCTACAAAAAAATCAGACAGCTCACCAACCTTTCGGTAAATGATTTTGTAAAATCGATCCGCTTAAAAAAAGCCATGGAATTGTTTAAACTGAACAGGTTTACCATTTATGAAGTGGCCTATCAGGTTGGTTTTAGCGATCCAAAATACTTCAGCAGGGAGTTTAAAAAACAGTTTGGAAAGAGCCCGAGGGAGATTATGAAATAAAACACGTCATTTCGAGCGAAATGCAATGGAGCCGAGAACCACGAAGTGCTCAGCGAAGCTAAATCTATCGAGATAGATCTCTCCATTCCACTACGTTTCAGTCGAGATGACGGCACTTCTTGTTAAAGTATTACAAGTGGTTCGTGGGGACACGA
>NZ_DJDT01000002.1 GCF_002432345.1 Pedobacter sp. UBA5917 | reverse complement strand
AACTGTATAAACTGGTTAATCGTTATTGTTTAATTGTTGGATTGTTAAATTGTTAACTGCAAATTGTAAACTGTATTTTTGGGTTAATCGGTTAATTGTTTAAACTGGTTAATTGAGCAAAATTGTTAAATTGCAGGATTGTTAAATTGTTAACTGCGAATTGCCAACTGTATTTTTGGGTTAATCGGTTAATTGTTTAAACTGGTTAATTGAGCAAAATTGTTAAATTGCAGGATTGTTAAATTGTTAACTGCATTATTGGTTAACTGCCTACAACACCGTCATCTCGACCGAAACGCAACTTGTACCGATTTTACATCGGTAGTGGAGTGGAGAGATCTATCTTGAGATAGATTTAGCTTCGCTGAGCCTTCGGGTTCTCGGCTGCGTTACACTCCGCTCGAAATGACGATAAATTCAGGAGTTATTCCATCAAAGATCATTCGATTCCTTTCAGGATGATAAAGCGCATTTTTAACAAACCTACACTATCCTCTTCTCAACACCAACCGCGAAACGCTAACTGCCCACCGCTACACCAAAAGCGCATTTAGTTTTCTTGTTTTAATTTTCGGTACGGCACCATGGCGCATAAACTCCGAAAAACCTTTTAACTGTTTGATGGCTTTAATGGCCTCATAACCCTCGTAAGATGTCCTGATCTTGTTCAACAGCAAAGTATCAGTTTTAAACATATCGCTTTCTACCAATAAACCTTTATCCAGAAACTTTTTAATCAGCTCGGCCATTTTTCCGTTTGCATATAAATGAAGGGGAAGTTTAAATACTTCATTATTGAGCTTTTCGAATGTCTCGTTGATCCATTCTACTTCAACTTCATTATTTATCGCAATTTTACCATCTTTTAAAACCACAGCGGTCAAAAATTCGCGTGCCCGTTGTCGGGATATAATATTACCATGAACACCATCGCGCAGGGTATAATCCAAACGATCGGCACAGAGCGCAGGTAACGACTGCTCTAAAATATCAAATGTACCATAGAGGATCTGATTGATATTATATCCATATTTTAAAAGCACATCGGGAATTTCGGATTTACATAAAACCTCGGCAAAAACTTTTTCATGGTAATCTTCGTCGGTATTACCAAAAACATAATCACCCACATGCGAAAAGGCTGTATGGGAAATATCATGCAATAAACCGGCAATCTGTTCGAGTTCCGAACCACCGAGCATCCTGATCAATAGGGTTACTCCAATGGCATGCTCTAAACGCGAATGGGAAATATCAGGATTCACCAAAAATATCGCACCGCTTTGATGTACTCCTGCCAACCTTTTTAAAGCATCGGTTTTTAACAGATCAGAAAACACCTCGGGCAATTCCATTTTGCCATATAAAAAATCATTTAACTGGATCATATTAATTTGCTTTAATCAGGAAATAAGGAGAAACAAAAATACTAATAAATTTAGTTTTACCAAAAATAATTATCCACATTTAAAAACCATTAAAACTAAATAAATTAGCTAAAAAACCAACTTTCAAATATTTTGAAGCTATTATTACATTTTCATGATCGATAAAAAAGCAGATGCAAAAACAAGCAAATAAATTAAACGTTATACTTGTAAAAAACAGCTATATGGCAACCGCTCAACAAATCAGAAAAGCATACCTCGACTATGTTTTAACTAACAACGAAAAGCCGAAATCGGTTTATGTTTTTGTAAAAAAACTTAAAATTACTGAAGCCGATTTCTATCAGTTTTTCTCTTCTTTCGAAAGCATAGAAAAAACCATCTGGTTCGAACTCACTTTCGAAACCATCAGCAAAATCAAAGAACAGGATGTATGGCTACAATACACCGCCAGGGAAAAAATGCTTTCCTTTTTTTACAGCTACCTGGAAAACCTGAAGAACGAACGCAGTTTTGTGATTTATAGTCTGAAAAACCACCGTGGAAAATTTTCTACACCGGATGTACTTGCAGGGGTAAAACCTATTTTCGAAAACTTTGCGCAGGAGATTATCGATGAAGGTTTGGATAGCGGCGAGCTTGCCGAGCGACGTTTTTTAAGTAAACGGTATAAAGATGCATTATGGATCCAGTTTGCCTTTATTGTTAACTTCTGGATCAATGATGATAGCGAGGGTTTTGAAAAAAGCGACGAGGCTATTGAAAAAGGCATTAATGTTACTTTTGATCTTTTTCAGCACTCGCCGATCGACAATTTATTGGAATACGGGAAGTTTTTATCAAGAAACGGGAAGTTTGCAGATAAGATGGGGTTTTAGGTATTAGATGAAAACACAAAAAAGTATCCCTACCACTAAGGTAGAGCGTTCGGCCAAATTTGTTAAAACCGGCATCCAGATCGGGGGCAATTACATTAAACATTATTCGAAAAAACTGTTCAATCCAGATATGGACCGCGAACAGCTTAACGAAGATAATGCTACCGATATCTATAAATCGTTAAGCGAATTAAAAGGTAGCGCCTTAAAAATTGCACAGATGCTGAGCATGGATAAAAATATCTTGCCAAAATCGTATGTAGATAAATTTACCCAATCGCAGTACAACGCCCCGCCCCTTTCGGGTCCGCTTATTGTACGCACCTTTACCAAGAATTTCGGTAAAACACCCGAACAGATCTACGACAGTTTTAACCTTACTTCAAGCAATGCGGCTTCGATCGGACAGGTACACCAGGCGATGCTAAATGGTAAAAAACTGGCCATCAAGATCCAGTATCCGGGCGTGGGCGATAGCATTTCTTCCGACCTGAAACTGGTGAAACCTTTTGCCTTCCGTTTATTGGGTATGTCGGAGCGGGAACTGAATATTTATATTAAAGAGGTTG
>NZ_DJDT01000163.1 GCF_002432345.1 Pedobacter sp. UBA5917 | reverse complement strand
TGGCCGAGGCAAAAGCGGCCGCCATTGCGGGCAGCATTAAACCGCGCAGCGCCGGATAGCCGATCATTATCGCACCGGTAATGGCTGCTGCCCCGGCATTTGCCAACACCTGAAAGGCATTACGGCCTTTTCCGGTTTCCCTATCCGAAGTAAAAGCCTGCTTTTTATGCTTCTGCCAGGAGGTGGCGGCAGAACCGAGGATAAAAAAGACCGTCATCATCGTCAGCCCTGAATAACCTGCAGCAGCAAAAATAAGAAATGCCAATATTGCACCTGTAAACGCCGCCATAACCGTCAGCTTTTTTGCCAGGATGCTGTAGGCCATGCCAGATAAAATAATGATAGGCATAAAGATGCCGCTATTGAACATATCACAAATATATCTCAATTCCTTATAGCAATATTGATTTTTTAGCCGTTTTATTCCCTTTCAGGAAGATAAAGCGGGAGACAAGGCCATTTTTGGGCAGCTGCCAAAACATCTTTTTGAGAAAACAACTTTATTTCGCTGTTAAACAACGATATAAAGTTGAATTTGATCTATTAATGGATCAACTGGCATTAAAATCCCTGATAACAACTTAAAAACTACTAATTTAGCATAAAAACCACAAAAATTAACCATTCTCCAAATTATGGCAGGATTAATGAAATATTGCATTCCAAATTGTGCTGCAATTTCCCATACCTGTACCGGCGGCAAAAAATTAACAATCCCTAACATGGCACAAGCTTTAGCCTTATTTTCCCCTTTTAAAATGCCGATATACATCGCTTGCGCAAACAGATTTTATTTGAAACAGGCATGAAAAAGAAAAGCATTCTTATCGTAGAAGATGAATTTATCATCGCCGATGTGCTGGCAGGTATACTGAAAACGGCTGCTTACCAGGTTTGTGGTATTGCAGATAATGTGATAGAGGCCAGGGAAATGATTACAGCCTTCCGGCCACAGCTGGTTCTGGTGGATATTTATTTAAAAGGCAAATTTACCGGTATCGATCTTGCACAAACACTGAACGAACTCAATATCCCTTTCATTTATATTTCGGCCAACTCCAACCAAAAAATACTTGAGGCAGCAAAAGTAACCAATCCCTATGGATTTATAGTTAAGCCCTTCCGCGACAGGGATGTACTCACTGCCCTCGATATTGCATTTTACCGTTACGAAAACCTGCTCGAAAGTGGATTGCGCCAAACGGCCATTGTACAAAAAAGAGCAGCAGAAATTCTTATTTCTAAACAGGAATGGGAATTGAAAATACTGGAAATGGCCAAAACCCTGCAGTCGTACCTGTCGTTTGAATTCTTTTCTTTTGGGATGGCCGAGGAAAATGAAGATGCTTTTTATGAACTCTGTTTTTCGAGAGTCGGTTTTGATGAATATCAGCTGATTTCGGGCACAGAACTTATGGTAATCACCAATCTAAAACTCCATGAGCTTGCCAGGCTGAAAGCAAACGACCTCACAGTACAGATGGCCACCTGGTACGAAGAACACGAATTAAAAAACCTGCTGAAGGCCAATTCTTTGAAAAAACTTTATACCGAAAAGTTTAACCTAAAATCGCACCTCACTTTACCCATCAACCTGGATGGAAAAAACACCTGTTATTTCAATTTTTACAGTCGCAGACCGGATGCCTACCAGGCAGACGATCTTATTTTCTGCAACAGGATCCAAACTTTACTAACTGGTTTTATGGAAGGTATGTTGCAGCATTCCAACAGCCCATTGGGACGCGAAGTAAACAATTTTACGGTAAAGAGCCCTAATTTAACGGATAATAAAATAAAACCATTTTCGGGAATAATTGGCAAAAGCCATCTATTACTCACTGTATTTGACCATGTTACACAGGTAGCGAAGTCTGATTCTTCGGTACTCATCCTCGGCGAAAGCGGTACCGGTAAAGAGAAAATAGCAGAACGTATCCATTCCCTGTCGCTCCGTAAAGACAAACCGTTTATCCGCGTCAACTGTGCCGCCCTCCCTACCACGCTTATTGATTCGGAACTCTTCGGCCACGAAAAAGGTGCTTTTACCGGTGCCCACGAACGTAAACTGGGCAAGTTTGAAAATGCACATACCGGAACCATTTTTTTAGATGAGATTGGTGAGTTACCGTTAGAATCACAATCAAAGTTATTACGTGTGCTCCAGGAGCGGGAAATAGAACGCATTGGTGGCCGCAGCACGATAAAAACCGATGTAAGGATTATTGCCGCTACCAACAGAAATCTGGATAAAGAAGTGGCCGAGGGGCGTTTCAGGCTTGATCTTTTTTACCGCATCAATGTTTTTCCCATTGTAATGCCCCCTTTACGCGAGCGGATTGAAGATATTGAAGATCTTGCGTTGCATTTCCTGAGCATCTATTCGAGGAAAACAGGAAAAACAGTACACGGTATTGCGCCCGAAGTGATGACTAAAGTGAAACAATACCACTGGCCAGGAAATATCCGCGAACTCGAAAATATGATTGAACGCAATGTACTGCTCACCAAAGATAACGTCATCAACAATATGGTTCTTCCGAGCCAACTCGAGCAGCACCCGGCATTTAAACCTGCCGATGCCATGGTAACCACGATGAGCGAAGGGGAACGTGCACACATCATTTCTGCCCTGAAAAAATGTAATGGAAAAATATGGGGAGAAGGTGGTGCAGCAAACCTGCTCAACTTGCCCCCTACTACCCTCAACTCCAAAATGAAAAAACTTGGAATCAGTAAGAACTCGTAGACTTAACCAATCGGGCTGTTATTAAAATTTAAATGTAAGCGTACTCCCAAGCATCAGAATGTCTTTACCGGGCCCAACCTCTTTAAGGTATTCGCCCGTGCTGAACCAGGTAATTTCCTGTCTGAGGTATAAATTTTTGGTTGGCGAATAGCGGATCTCGGCACCGATCTGCTTTCCGATATTTAAGGCAGCGGTGCTTTTGCCCGAATAAATAAGCTTGCCATTTACAGCATACAAACCGTCATTGCGGCTCATCCGCCAGAATAAATCGTAATCTGCGGCAAGCACAAGTTTTTTGGTCAGGTTATATTCAATATACGGATGGGCATCAAAAAGGTTATAGGGACCGATTAAAGCGGCCAGACCAAAATATGCGCCTTTTGGAAACAGGGGATTAAAAGTATTCAATCTGCCATCGCCATAATTTTTATCCCCGCTAATCGCTTCGGTTTTCAAGCCTACCTGTATCGCATTATTACCTTTGAAGGTATGCGAAAGGTTGGCCGATAAAGTCCATGAGGTAATATCACTCCCTGCAAAATGGCCAAACTGGAATAGTCCTTCCACATCATATTGGAAAACGGCCGAGGTATTCCAGATTCTGGCACCGACCGAATGCCTGGTTTCGGTACCTTTGCCTTCGTCGTAAGCGGCATTTTTCTTATGAATACCCAAATAATAAACATCAAAATTTTTAATTAAAGGCATTTTGGTAAATGTCCCATACACTCCCCAAAATTGGGTCTCCTTATTAAACCGGTCGTCAAAAATACCTGGCTTTGCAGGAACGTAGTAGGAGTAAAAACCATCTAGTTTAATGTTTTTATGCTCGAACACCACCTTTGCGGCGTCGAAAGACTGTCGGTTATTGGGTGCTTCGCGTACGGAAATTAAACGCTGCGAACCATAAGATAACTCCTGGCGCCCCAACCTCAATGTGATTTTACCGGTATTGCCTATATTGGTGTTAAAATCAAAAAATGCCTGGTGCAGATCGAGCAGATTCTGATCTACAGGCGATGGGTTTTCCATCTTTCCACCGGCTAAACTGCTTTGCAGTTGCAAAAAGGCACGGAAATGTTTGCCGGCATGCACATCAACATGTCCCAGGTACCGGTTCAGTAGAAATCCATCATTATCCTTTGGTGATTCGCCCCAATCCTGATTTTTAAAATAGAAATACTGGTACCTTACTTCTCCCCCCAGACTTAAATATATCGACTTATCAGCTGATAAGGGCATGAATTTCAATTTATCATACCAGTTAAGGGTACTATCGATACCTGGCAGCCTGTTGCTTTGGTCATTATACCTTAATTGTTTAAATGGATTTTCCTGTGCCATACAAACAAAGCCTGTGAACAGGAGAATTAAAAACATGAGTTTTTTCATTGGGATCCGGAATTTAAAAGCTGAATACCAAACCAAACACCAACAATCACAAAGCATTGACTACAAACAGATTAAACAAGAAGCAAGCAAAACACATCACTGAATATCGTGGTGATAACAGCGGTTTTTAACGACATATAGTTGCCACCTACATTGATTTTAAATACCTCGTACAATAGATTCTTTCTATCGAAAATTTGTGATGATATAATAGCCATAAAAACGATTTCTGTTTTTTGACCGAAAAAACCTAACTACCATATCTCGTTGTAACACCTACATCAGAACACGAAATAACGTGGTAATACGAAGGAAAATAAAATATTAAATACTGATAATCAACAACTTAAATACTTAGGCAGATTAATTGACTACCCATATCAAATTCTAAAGATATGGATACACTTCAACACAAAACAGCCCTCATTACGGGAGGAAACAGCGGAATTGGCTACGCTACGGCTAAACTATTTAAAGAAAAAGGCGCATCTGTAATCATTACCGGACGCAGCGAAAAAAGTGTTAAAACATCATCGGCAGCGTTGGGGGTTAAGGGTTATGTTTCTGATCAGGGGAACATCGACGCAATAGATAGTCTTGCAGATTCGATCAAGCTCGATTTCGGAAAACTTGATATTATATTCCTAAATGCCGGCATCGCCACATTTTCGCCATTTGAAGCGGCCAGCGAAAGTCATTTTGATGAAATCATGGACATCAATTTCAAGGGTGTGTTTTTTACCCTCCAAAAACTGCTGCCCTTGCTTAACGATCATGCATCCATCATCTTCAACACTTCTGTAAATGCCAGTATCGGGATGCCAAACTCAGGTGTTTATGCGGCCAGTAAGGCTGCATTGGTAGCTTTGAACAGGGTATTGGCCACCGAACTTGCTCCAAAACACATCCGTGTAAACTGCATTTCACCGGGGCCGGTTGATACACCGGTTTATGATAAACTGGGTTTGGATAGCGATCAGGTAAATGCACTTGGTAAAATACTGAGTGAAAGAATACTATTGAAGCGTTTTGCACAGGCAGAAGAAATTGCACAGTTGGCTTTTTTTCTGGCGGGCAGCGATTCATCTTTCATCACCGGTACCGAAATCGTGATTGATGGGGGCTTAACAGTAAATGCTTAGTGGATTAAAAACCAGATATGATGAAAAAGATACAATCGAAAACAATTCTGTTTATTACAGGGGCATTTGTAAGCAGCGATTGCTGGAACGAATGGAAGGTATATTTTGAGGACCAGGGTTATACCACGCTGGCCCCGGCATGGCCATATAAAGACGCACCCGCCTG
>NZ_DJDT01000009.1 GCF_002432345.1 Pedobacter sp. UBA5917 | reverse complement strand
GATATTACCAATAACCAGGTACAGATTATTACCAACTCGCCCAGCAACGGGGCAGAGGATATAGAAAGGTTTGTAACCTACCCGGTTGAGCAAACCATGGCCACCATACCGGGGATAGAAGAAATCCGTTCTTTTAGTCGCTTCGGACTCTCGGTGGTTACCGTTGTTTTTAAAGAAAACGTAGAAATTTACTGGGCCCGCCAACAGGTAAGCGAGCGCCTTGCAGAAGTAGAAAGGAATATCCCAAAAGGGATTGGAACGCCCGAGGTGGCGCCTTTAACCACCGGTTTGGGCGAGATTTACCAATATGTAATCCACCCTAAAAAAGGATACGAAAAAAAATACGATGCTACCGAGTTGCGTACTATTCAGGATTGGATTGTACGCCGGCAGCTTTTAGGGGTAGAAGGTATAGCCGATGTAAGCAGTTTTGGGGGCTACCTTAAACAGTACGAAATTGCACTTAATCCGGATAAACTCCGGAGTATGGATATTTCCATCAGCGATATATTTACAGCCCTCGAAAAAAATAACCAGAATACGGGCGGTGCATATATTGATAAGAAACCCAATGCTTATTTTATCAGGAGCGAGGGTTTGATCAACAGTATCGAAGATATCGAAAACATTGTGGTGCGCACCAATGCCAACAGCACTCCGGTACTGATCCGCAATGTGGCCGAAGTAAGGATTGGTGCAGCTACCCGCTATGGTGCTATGACGCGCAACGATCAGGGCGAAGTGGTTGGTGCCGTGGTAATGATGCTTAAAGGGGCCAATTCATCAAAAGTAATTGCCAATGTAAAAGCCCGGATGGAGCAGATTGCTAAAAACCTGCCCGAAGGTGTGGCTATTGAGCCTTTTATCGACCGTACAAAATTGGTAAACAATGCGATTGGCACTGTAGCCAAAAACCTTGCAGAAGGGGCATTGATTGTGATTTTTGTACTGGTATTGCTGTTGGGTAATTTCCGCGCCGGATTGATTGTGGCTTCGGTAATTCCATTAGCGATGCTGTTTGCCGTATGTTTAATGAATCTTTTTGGCGTAAGCGGAAACCTGATGAGCCTTGGCGCGATAGATTTCGGACTGATTGTAGATGGTGCCGTAATTATTGTAGAAGCATCGCTCCATCACCTGGGTCTACGTAAAAACCGGAACCGTTTAAGCCAGCAGGAAATGGATGAGGAGATTTTCGAATCGGCCTCAAAAATCCGTAACAGTGCTGCTTTTGGCGAAATTATTATCCTTATTGTTTACCTGCCCATCCTTGCATTGGTAGGAATTGAAGGTAAAATGTTCAGGCCAATGGCGCAAACGGTAGCTTTTGCCATCCTTGGGGCCTTTATTCTGTCGTTAACGTATGTGCCGATGATGAGTGCGCTGTTCCTCAATAAAACCATCAGTACCAAAAAGAACATTTCCGACAGGATAATGGCTTTTTTCCAGCGGGTTTACACCCCGATGCTCAATTTTGCCATCAGGGCGAGGGTATTGATAGTAGGTATTGCACTGGCCCTGTTTGCCATCTGTTTAATCATTTTCAATTATCTCGGGGCAGAATTTATCCCCACTTTAGAAGAGGGAGATTTCGCAGTAGAAACACGGGTATTAACCGGAAGCAGTTTATCGCAAACCATCGAAGCCTCTACCCGTGCCGCAAAAGTATTAAAAGCCAATTTTCCGGAAGTAAAGGAAGTGATCGGGAAGATCGGTTCGAGTGAAATCCCAACCGACCCAATGCCGGTTGAAGCCTGCGACCTGATGATTATCCTGAAAGATAAAAGCGACTGGACAAGTGCGCACAGCAGGGATGAACTTGCGGATAAAATGCAGAAAAAGCTGGAGCAATATATCCCAGGCGTAACATTTGGATTCCAGCAGCCTATACAGATGCGTTTTAACGAACTGATGACGGGTGCCCGCCAGGATGTGGTGATTAAAGTTTACGGTGAGGATTTTGCCAAACTGAGCACTTATGCTTCGAAAATAGGCGCAATTGCCGGTAAGATTGAAGGCGCGCAGGATGTGTATGTAGAACAGGCCTCGGGCTTGCCACAGGTGGTGATCAAGTTTCACCGCGATAAAATTGCCCAGTTCGGCCTTAATATAGAAGATGTAAATACCGCCATCCGTTCGGGTTTTGCAGGTGAGGTTGCCGGTTTGGTATTTGAGGGCGAAAAACGTTTTGATATGGTGGTGCGCCTCGAGAAAGAGAACAGGCAATCGCTGGAAGATGTGAAAAACCTTTTCGTTACCGCACCAAATGGCAACCAGATCCCGATAGAGCAACTGGCCGATATCGAATATAAAGAAGGGCCCAACCAGATCCAGCGCGATGATGCCAAACGTAGGATTACCATTGGTTTTAATGTAAGGGGCAGGGATGTAGAGAGCATTGTAAAGGAAATACAGCAGAAAATAGATAGCGATATAAAATTTGCGCCCGGTTATTATCCAACCTTTGGGGGTACTTTCGAAAACCTGCAGGCGGCGAATAAAAGGCTGGCTATTGCTGTTCCTTTGGCTTTACTGCTGATTTTATTATTGCTCTACCTTACATTTTCGTCCATTAAACATGCGCTGTTAATTTTTACTGCTATTCCATTATCGGCTATTGGTGGGGTACTGGCGCTGTGGGCAAGGGGAATGCCTTTCAGTATTTCTGCGGGTATCGGTTTTATTGCCCTGTTCGGCGTGGCCGTACTTAACGGGATAGTGCTGATCAGTGAATTTAACAGGTTAAAAAAAGAAGGAATTACAGATATGCTCGAAATTATAAAAACAGGTACATCAATCAGGCTTCGCCCGGTAATTATGACGGCTTTGGTTGCTTCACTGGGTTTTTTACCAATGGCCATTTCGGGCGGAAGCGGTGCCGAGGTACAGCGTCCACTGGCAACGGTGGTAATCGGTGGTTTGCTTTCTGCCACTTTACTTACCCTTTTGGTATTGCCGATCCTTTACATCTGGGTAGAAAAAATGGGGAATAAAAAGATTAAAATTGCTCCTGTAGCAGGTTTGTTGATTTTAATCGGTTCTCTTTTTGCAATTCCATCTGCACAGGCACAAACAACGGGTTTAAGTTTAAATCAGGCCATATCATCGGCCTTGCAGCATAATAAAGCTGTAAGCAGTGCCAGTTTAGGAGTTAATTTGCAGGAACAGTTAAAGAAAACGGCTTTCGAAATGCCCAAAATCGATGTTTCGATGATGTACGGACAATACAACAGCCTGGTTAAAAACGACAAAAACTTTAGCCTTACGCAAACTATCCCTTTCCCAACGCTTTTCTCGGCAAATGCGGCTTTGGGCGATGAAAAAATCAAGGCAAGCCAGTTTCAGGTAGCCGCTACCAAAAACGAGTTGATTTATCAGGTAAAAACGGTTTATACTAACCTCCAGTACCTGTACTCGAAAGAGAAACTGCTTTTACAGCAAGACAGTATTTATAAAGGTTTTGTAAAATCAGCATCGCTGAAATATAAAACCGGTGAAGGCAATTTATTGGAAAAGGTAGCTGCCGAAACCCAGTTAAAAGAAGTGCAAAGTCAGCTGGAGCAGAATAGGGCCGATATCGAAATTTATAACAGTCAGTTATTTACCTTATTAGGGGTTAATACTGCTGAGATTACCGAAAAGTACCTTAAAGAAAAAAATATCATTCCCTTATCTGACAGTACAACGGTAAAGGAAAATCCACAATTGGCTTATTTCAGGCAGCAGATTGTTATTGCCGATAAACAACGCAAAGTAGAATTGGCAAAAGCGCTTCCCGATATTACTTTGGGCTATTTTAACCAATCGCTTACCGGTTTTCAGAATGTAAACGGCAGCGAGGTGTATTTTGGTCAGGATAAACGTTTCCAGGGCTTTCAGGTAGGTGTGGCTTTCCCGTTGTTTTATAAATCGTATTCGGCAAAGGCTAAAGCTGCGGCCATCAGTAAGGATATTGCCACCAGCGACCTCGATCTGCAGGAGCGCAGGTTAAGCGGACAATATCAGCAGGTACTGCGCGAATACCTTAAAAACAAAGATCGCTATGGGTATTTTCAAAGCTCTGCGCTGCCCAACGCAGCGTTGATTTTAAAGAACAGCCGTATTGCCTACCAGAATGGGGAGATCGGTTATTCCGAATACCTGCTTAACCTGAAACAGGCAAATACCATTTACGAAAGCAACCTGATGGCTTTATTACAGCTAAATCAAAGTATTAACCACATCGAATTCCTCACCGGTAATTCCAATCCATTATAAAAAGAAGAAACAATGAAATCCATATATCAATATTTAAGTCTGTTAACTTTGGTGCTGTATCTCAGTGCCTGTGGAAGTCCGAAGGCTGAAAAAGCACCTGAAAAAGAAGCCGCTCACACAGAAAGCGACATCGTTACTTTAACGCCCGAACAACATCAACTGGCCGGAATTACCCTTGGTGAGATCGAATTAAAAGAATTAAGTGGTACTACAAAGGTTAACGGTATGCTCGATTTACCACCACAGAGTTTGGTTTCTATCTCTACGCCTTTAGAAGGGATTGTGAAAAGTACCTCTATGTTGCAGGGGAAAAGGGTTAAAAAAGGCGAATTGGTTGCTGTAATGCAAAACCCGGAGTTTATCCAGATGCAACAGGATTACCTGGATTATAAAAGTCAGTTACAGTTTTTAAAACAGGAATTGGATAGGCAGGAAGAGCTGGACAAAGAAAATGTAAACTCCAAAAAAGCGCTTCAAAAGGCCAGGAGCGAGTACCAAAGTGTAAGTGCCAGGTTAATGGGGCAGCGTTCTAAACTCTCGTTAATCAATATCGATTTCGCTGCTCTGGAAAAAGGAAAGATTTTAAAAACTTTTAACCTTTATGCGCCAATGGCCGGTTATGTTACCCAGGTAAATACCAATATCGGGGCTTTTGCAAGTACTACAGATGAGCTTTTCAAGATCGCCGATACCGAACATTTACATGCCGAACTTACTGTTTTTGAAAAGGATGTGCCGAAACTTAAAATCGGCCAGAAAGTGCGCTTTACTTTAGCCAACGAAGAAAAAGAACGCATGGCAACGGTACATTTAATCGGTCGCGAAATTAGCAAAGAACGTACCGTACAGGTGCATTGCCACCTTGATAAAGAAGATACACAGTTACTACCGGGCATGTACCTTAAAGCTTATGTAGAAAGCGGCGCCAATAAGGTAGAGGCCCTGCCCGATGTCGCCATTGTGGAGTTTGAAGGCAAGAAATATGTGTTTATCGAGCAATCTGCCTCAAAAATGGCTTATCGCTACCGCATGATGGAAGTGAAAACCGATGTTACCGAAAATGGTTATACACAGGTATCATTTGCAGAAACGATTACTAAACCCAAAGTGGTGGTAAAAGGCGCTTATGATCTTTTAAGTAAAGTGAAGAATGAGGAGGAGGAAGAACATTAGTTTATTGGTTGGTTAATCGGTTAATTGTTTAAATCGGTTAACTGACTATGGACTGGCGACTAAGGACTTTGGACTACTTTCTTTTGTTCATTAGTTCATTGGTGACTGCAAATTGATAACTGTAAACTGACTATGGTTAATTGTTTACCCTTCGACTCCGCTCAGGGGGTAACTGTGCAAACTCAATTCCAACACGATACGTCATCCTGAACTTGTTT
>NZ_DJDT01000025.1 GCF_002432345.1 Pedobacter sp. UBA5917 | reverse complement strand
TAGATCTCTCCCTGCCCGAAGCAGGCGGGCGCTCCACTGCGTTTCGGTCGAGATGACGAATTGAGAGTTAAAATCTGTGTTAGCCAATACTTAAAAAAACCTTAAATTTGATCAGCATGCCAAATCAAGTAAAACGTCCAAATATTATGTTTTCCTGTTACGCCCAAAAAAGCAGCGAGGGTGAACAGTTTATACCCAACCATTCTTTAGGACTGGTAATTTCGGGTACTTCGGAGATTTTTATAGGGGATGAAAAATTTACATTCTCCGATGGCGATTTCAGGTTTTTCAGACGTAACCAACTGGCACGTTATACCAAATATCCACCGGCAGGAGGAGAGTTTAAATCCATCAGTATCAACATTGATCAGGAGATTTTGCACAGCATCAGCAGCGAATATAACCTGCAGATGGAGAAACCAAACCACGATATTAAAGGTTTGGCACTCGAAACCAATGGCCTGCTGAAAAATTATATCGAATCGGTATGGCCATATCTCGATGAAAATAATGGGCTTAACCAGGCTTTAATTGATTTAAAAGTTAAAGAAGCGGTGATGATCTTATTGCAGACCAATCCGGTACTGAAAGATGTACTTTTTGATTTTTCTGAACCCGGCAAAATCGATCTGGAAGCCTATATGAATGCAAATTATAAATTCAATGTGGATATCAGCCGTTTTGCCTACTTAACAGGCAGGAGTTTGGCTACCTTTAAAAGGGATTTTGAAAAAATATTTAACCTTTCGCCCAACCGATGGTTACAGAAAAAGCGTTTAAACGATGCCTATTACCTGATTACCGAAAAAGGATGGAAATCATCGGATGTATACCTCGAGGTGGGTTTTAAAGATCTTTCGCATTTTTCGTTTGCTTTTAAAAAGGCTTTTGGTATGGCACCATCGCGGGTTGGGGCTTAACGGAGAATGGTAACATTGCCCGATATCTTTTTTGCGCCGTTCTTCGAAATAATAAGATAATAGTAAGTGCCAACCGGTATGGGCTTCCCGTTTGATGTTCCGTCCCAGGGTGCAGCATATCCCTTAGATTGAAATACAATGGCTCCATTCCGGTTGAATACCTTAATCATGTCTGTTTCGGCAATGGCACTAATCTGCCAGTAATCGTTTACGCCATCGCCATTGGGGGTAAAGGCATTTGGTGCAGTAATTTCACAATCATTACGTATGGATACCGTAACAGGGTCGGAGTAAGCAATGGCATTGAAAAGGCATTTGCCAGAGCCAAAAGCCTGACAGGAAACCATATCGGCATCTTTTAATTTAGAAGAGGTAAAGGTGTCTCCTGTTTCGCCGGTGTTCTGCCCGTTAATAAACCATTTAATTACCGTTACTGTAGCCGAATTGCCTGATGTGTTGGCCGTAAAAGTAACCGGCGTGCCGGCACAGGTACGATCGGTAGTCGCTGTTGAAATTTCAACATCAAAAGAACTGTATGGTGTTACCGAAACGGTAATATCGTTGGTGCGATCGGAAAAAATCGGAACACAATAATCGTTATTTACTACAATGAGCGAAATGCGGTCGTTATCTTTTAAAGTGCTTGTAGTGTAAGTACTGCTATTATTAACAACTTCTTCTCCGTTAACCAGCCATATATATTTGGGGTTTGCCCCCGCATGGTCGGTTTCGGCATGGAAAGATACTTCCGATCCCTCACAAATATCGGTAGTTGCTTTAGCAATCAGGATAAATGGCTTCTGTATATCAGATACAGATATCGATTGGTTAGCAGTTTCGATGCCATTGTCTGCGGTAATTGTTGCCGCACCAGGACCATAAATATGTATTTTCCCGTTGATAATATCAGCAACATCCGGTTCGCTGGAAGTGTAGGTAATTGGTAGAGCACTTGTAGCCATTGGGTCAAAATCGGGATCACATACCCTTTTAGGAGGGATAGGAGGAAATACAATAGCATTTTGTCTACTTATTCCAGTTTTAGCAACAGGGTATACATCAGTAATATTTGTTTCATTAACGAAGGTACCATATGCCAGAAATTCTATTTGCCGAACAGGAACGCTTTCTTCTGCAGCCTGCGGGTTGGTGTGCTGAATTGTTTGCGATTGGGCATATAAACTGTTAAAACAGAAAATAAGTGCAATAAAGAAATACGGGGTTTTGGAGAGGTTGACCGGAATTTTCACGTAATGGAGATAAGCATTAATTTGGGATTAAAATTAGGGAAATATTGATTGGGAAATAGAAATAATTTAAAAGAAAAAGCTCCACCGATGTAAAATCGGGGGAGCTCTAAGTCTAAAATCCTTTTTGTTTTTTTAGTATAGTCCTAATTCCGCAAGGGCTGCAAACTGGAGGCCATCATAAGCAGAATTGACAATAACTTTAAAATATCTTAGCGATTTAGCTGTGCCAAAGCTAAAATATTGTGCTCCATTGGTGTTTTGTGCCACATAATTATTTACAGCGGTAAAGTTAATGCCATCGGTGCTGGTTAATACCTGAAAGTTTTTAACCGCCCGTGATAAACCGCTGCGCTGTGTTAAACTTAATCCATTTGCGGTTTTAAGCGAGCCCAGATCAACCACAATGTTGTGTGGATAGCTGGTTGCAGAACTTGTCCATCTCGAGTGCCAGTAGGTAGCCGAACTGCCATCGATCAATTTTGCTGCCCTTCCGTTTACGGTACCTTCGCCGCTGGTTTCTTCCGAACTGAATGAGGCGATAGACCAGCCTGTTTTGCTCAACTCGTTTTGAGTGCTGAAAGTTAAAACCGGTACGCCGCTGGCAAATGTATAATTGTAAATGGTTTCGGTTACATTTCCGTTTTCGTGCACCAGTTTTACTTTCAGCTCATAAGGGATTCCATCTGATTTATATTGCAGGTCGGAAATGGGCATTTCGACATAAAAACTATCCAAACCGATTGATTTAGATTCCCAGGTGGTGGCATTATAATCGTGGTTTACCCCGGTACCTTCGTTATTTACATTTGGGTCGTTATAATACACAACGCTGTTTACCTTAACGCTGGTAGAATATTTTCCGGATACAATGAAGGCACTTTTGGTTGTAGAGTAACTGGCATGGATTTTATCAATACTTGCCGTAACCGCACCGTAATAGGTTTTATTGTCGTTATTAAAAATCTGGTTTACATTCAAAACGGCCGCATCGGTAGCCGTTAAAAAGGTTGGCGATTTACCCAGTGTTCCGTTACCTGCCCACATTAAGGCCATGCCCAAGGTTGCATTTTCTGAAACTTTCTGGCAATTGTGCGGCAGGTTTAAACCATGGCCAAGCTCGTGCATCATGCCTCCGAACCAAACACTGAAACGGTTACCATCCGCGTCGCTCTTGCCCAAGTTTTTAATATCCATGCCTTCATAATCGAGTGCATAACACCATCTTCCTGTTCCATAAAAAGGTCCGCCGCTTGGTGTACCATCTGGTTGGAAACTGTAGCGGGGAATAATAATCAACGTATGATCACTGGTTTTTTCGGTAGGATGGGCAGCAAAATAAGCGTTGATCTCGCTCGCTACTGCGCCACTCCCACCTGAATAAGGATAACTGCTTTTTGGCAGATTTCCCCTGATCAGTATAATTTTTACACCACCTGTAGCCGTATCAGGCAATAAGCCAAAGGTTTTATTGCCGTAGCCGTTCCGGTTCATCTCGCCTTTATACCAGTTTTGGCCCCATATCATCAAATCACTCAATCTTTTTCTATAATTAGGCAAGGTATCCAAATCGTTCGGTACAAAATAAATCAGGTTAAGGTTACGGGTTTGGGTAACCAGATTTGGATTTACCAATGAAGTTTTGTTTTTTAAACCAGGCGGGTTTTCCTGATTTTCTGCGATCTGGTTTTTTCTACAGGCCGTACTCAATCCTGCAAGTAGTATGCAGGCATAAAGGGCGATTTTTTTCATTTTTTTTAGGTTTAGGTTGTTTTCAATATTGGTTAGATATCAAATGTTTAGGTATGGATTGGATTTTAGATTTCGGGATATGGAAAACCTGGAGAGGGATAATTAGGAACACTAACGCTTTTTAGTAAATGATAGACCATAAGTGCTTGTTGCTGATTTGTTTAATTGCCAAATCAATATAAACAGAATGGATTGGTAGCAGGGAGATAAACTCCGCGCAAACGTTTGATGGATATTTTTGGAAAATAATCCTAGATGGCAGCGATTGCTATGTTTATACCCCAAAAATGGGATGTTGGTTTACGAGTGAATGCATTTTTTTGTCGAACACCCTTGGAATTTTATTATGAAAGAGCAGAAATACTACAAATACTGGTTGTAGTAATAGAAAGACAAACGTTTGTTCAAACTTTTATCTGTTTTGTAGCGGTTTGAGATTGGGTATACTTAATTTGATGTTATTTACACTTCAAAGCCGAATATTGCAGGTACCCGGCATAAAGCGGCTCGGTAACCATTCTTTTTAATGCCCTAACGTGCGGATCCTTAAGGTTGGTGCCTTCACTTCTTAATTTCATAAAGGTTAGGCCCGATTGAAGTGGTAAACAATCGCCTTTTTCGGCAAGTTCTTTGGTTTTAAACAGCGAATATTCAAACGCGGCCTTTTCGCTGTTTTCAGGATTCCAATCTGCCTGTTTGGTTGTAACGTAATAATGCAGGTGGCCAACTTCGTGATAAAGTACAACAATTAACCGGTTATCATCAAAATTGGGGCGGGGTGTTAGGATATAATCGATATTAATGGTAATGATCCCTTTTGGTGATGCAAATGCCGGCCCCATAGCTTGCTGTTTTACAAATCTGATTTTTTTGAGCAATTGATCATTCGCTTTGATATTTTGAAACTCCCTGTAAAATTTTGGATAAAGCTGCTTCGATTTTTCAATAACCCGGTAGCCCGTACTGTCTGGAATAGTATCGCGTTGCGCAAACGCAGCAAAAGAAATAACCAGACCAAAAATCAGTAGTAAAATCGGTTTCATTTCTTAATGACTCATTTGTAAATGAATGGTTTAAGCCATCGGGAAAAGATTTACATCGTTTATTAATGCCCGGTGGTAAAAACAGGCCGTTCAGAACTAAGCCCGATTGTACGGATGCCGTTTTATCAGAAAGTTTGTTTATTCGTAATCCGCTTTAAAACGGCAGGAGGAGGGAAAGCGGGACTGCAGCCCGCCATGAAAAATAAGGCTTTCGCTTTCTAAAAGATTATGTAAAGTTTAGAACTCAGCTAACCAGAACATTAAATATTATCCTTTACTTATGCGTAAAGGCTTCACCATATAAGAAATATAAGAACATGTTAGCTTATATGTTTCTTAAATGTCTTATATGGTAAAAAGAATAATAATGATAATTTATTTATTGCTTAAACTTTTTTAGGAGGAAGATCAAAAGCAATGGCCTCATGCTCAAAATGGCCATTATGTGCGCCATCGCAAAAAGGTTTGTTTTTTGATAAACCACAACGGCAGATCGATAATACTTCTCTGCCCTGTAAGCCATAAACGTTTCCGTTTCTATCTACAATTTCGAAATCGCCCTCAATTTTAACAGAGCCGTTATTGTTAATGGTAAGTTTTGTTTTAGACATGTTTTGTTTGTTATGCCGCAAAACTAAGCCATAAAAACCGTAATTTTTGGTTAGATTTCTATTTAGAAACATTCTCCCTTTGCTTAAGAAAGCTCTTTTTTGATTACATAGGCAATCATATCGGTCCTGATTTCGAAACCCAATTTTTGATAGAGTTTAACGGCTCCTTCGTTATCGTTGCGTACATGCAGAAAAGGGGTTTCGTTACGGAGCAAAATACGTTTAATCTGTTCCTGTAAAATTTTGAAAGCATATCCTTTGCCCAAATAATCGGGATGGGTGCAAACGGCACTTAATTCGCGGTAAGGGCTGGGGAAAAAACGATGCCCAGCCATTGAGGCCAGTTTTCCATCTACAAATATGCCCGTATAATTACTCAACTCGATAGTTTTTGCCAAAAAAGGTCCTGGCTTGGTCAATTCTACAAGATCCATCATTTCCGGGACATGGGCTACATCAAGTTCTGTTAATCCTGAAGCATCTGCAATAGGAATCTCCGATCCACGGAAAACCAGTTGGAACATATCGATGTGTGTTAGTAATTTCCACTTTTCGGGTATTTCGACAGGGGTTTTGCTAAAAAATACAAACAGACTATCTGGCGCACTGATCTGATAGAGTGTTTCCAGATTTTCCAGCGAATTATCCTTTAGGCCGGCAAAAGCAGTAATATCTTCTGTATAATATTTTACCCCATCAACACCTTTTGCCAGGTGGCCATGGCCGGAAATTAAGGCATGATAAATCGGATTATCCAATATGTGTTCCATATGCCAAAGATATTAAAAGCTTAATCAGGAGATGGTAATTTTATAGGCATTTGCTCAATTTATAATCAGATCTTTTATATAAGAATAATCCTCTGCGTTAATTTTGAGTGCCTTAGCTACTTCAGATATAGCTTCATAAGTGCTAACATCAATATGGATATTATTTTCGTCCATTTGGGTTACAATTGTATCAAAACAAAGTCCGTATTCCTGGTGAAATAAAAATTCGGTTGCTGTATCCAGATCAATTTGGGCTAAGCCTAATGTACCGGCGATTTTAATTAGTGCCGCTAATCTTTTTTTCATTTCGCCTGCTGATTCGTATTTATCCGTTCAAAAAAGTTTCGATCAGGTGAGCCGTAAATCCGATCGTTTTATCGCTTACATCAGGATTAAGGTTTTCGCCGATCATGGCGCCATGGAAACCGGGCAGAATAACCAGTTGCGAATTTGCAATCAATCTATGCATTTTAACCACATGCTCGGGTTTGATCACATCGCGGTCGGCAACCATTAAAAGGGCCGGCGATTTAATTCCGCTGATATCATTATCGCTTAGGTCAACAAAATCTAACATTCGTTGTTTATCCTTTTCGAACATCGTTTGCAATGCATTTTGATCAGGATTAACTTCCAGAAAAGAAGTTTTTAGTGCTTCAGGCATGTGATCGATAGTAGCATCCCCAAAGCCATTATAAAAACCGTCAATCAAACCTTCCCGCTGATAATTAGCAGAAATAACGACGATTTTATTTACCACATCAGGATAGTGTGCGGCAATATTTAAAGTTGTTGTGCCACCATTGCTGAAACCTAAAAAATTTGCCTTTGCTATTTTAAGCTGTTTTAACAGGGTAGTTACGTCTTTAGCATCCTGAGCAAAAGATTCAGCCTCATCGCGGTCGCTGGTGCGCCCATGCGCCTGAAGTTCAACTGCAATTATTTTACCTGTTTTAACTAAAAAAGGGATCAATCTGCCGAAGGTTGATTGTATGGTAGAACCACCGCCATGGATCAGCACAAGCGGGATTTCTCCTTCACCATAAATCTCATAATACATATTGATGCCGTTTACAACTTCTTTTCCAGCTTTTTGATAGGTTTCCATAGATGGTCTATTTTATATTTTGCCAAACAAAACTAATGCATTTACGATAAAATAAGGGATAGATAAAAGACAATTTTAGGGCAGTTTGAGCCAATTTACATCTTCATTTCTTTGGCTTTTTAACTTTTGTGGCATAAGCTTCCAAAAACTGTTCAATACCCGATGCCGTATAACCCAATAACCTCGAATTTTCTCCTAAATCAGATGATATAATAGTTGTTTTTTCTCTAATCTGAGTCATACAATACATATTAATGGCCTGTTGCATTGGTAAGGTAATGTATTGTTTTGCTTCGGCAATTTTTCCGCTTAAAATAATCAGTTCAGGATTAAATAACTGGATCAGCATCGATATGCCCTTTCCCATATAGGTGCCAACATTCGATAATAATTGGATCGCATACTGATCGCCTTTATTGGCGGCTTTAATAATCACCGCAGGTTCGATCCTTTCCAGTTCCTCCTTGCTCAGCTGGCTGAGCATTGAATTTTTGCCCGATAAAATACCTTCTTTAGCCATTTCCGAAAGGGCATTTCCTGAAGCAATGGTTTCTAAACAACCGTGCTTGCCGCAGTAGCACAATGCTCCGTTTTCAATAAAAGGAATATGGCCCAGCTCTCCCGAAAAACCACAGTTGCCCTGCCTCAGTTTTCCGTCCATAATTATACCCAGGCCAACGCCCCAATCCATTAACAGAACCAGTACATTTTTTTTGCCTTTGGCCATTCCGTGTGTAAATTCGGCCATTGATGAACCATTCACGTCGTTCTGGATCACTACAGGTAGGTTCAGGATCTTTTCAAAAGCTGCAGTTAAAGAAATATTTTCCCCGTCGCTTAAAAAGTAACTGTAGTTTTCGCCTTTTTCGGCATCAATTAAACCGGGCATGCCTACGCTACAACCTATTAACTGTTTGCTGTTAATTGCTGAAGAAGTGAGGAAATCACGTAAATGTGTTTTTAAAATATGGAAAAAATCCGTCCTGCTTTTAGATATTGGGAGCAGAAAGGTTTTAACCTCCGAGATAAAATTATAGTTGTTGTCGATAACGGCAACTTTGGTACTGAACAGTTCAATATCAATACAAAGGATGAGGATTTTTTTGTCTTTTAAGCGGTAAAGATCAGGTTTACGCCCACCGATGGATATGCCAAAGCCTTTTTTCTCTGCCCAACCTTCAGCAATCAGCGCCGTTAATAATTTTAGCACGCTGGGTGTGCTCATATCCATCACCCCGCAAAGGCCCGAAACTGAAGCTGCCCCCATGTTAAAGAGGTGTTTGATCAGCTTGTGTTTATAAACCGACTGCTTATCGTTGGGTGCAACCGATAAGTGATTTAATAGGTTAAGATTCATTTGGTTAGCAACAATGTTTTGATAAATATAATTAACTTCTATTAAAAATTTATTAAAGTTTTTTTAATACGTAAAGAAATCATTGATGTTTTGCCTTTATAATATTTTCTTACTAACATTAAGCTAATAATATACCCTAACCATTACGGCGTAACCGGCCGTATCGGTATATTTATACAACACCCTAACCAAAATGAAAACTAAAAAAGAACCACAAAAACAAGCCAGTTCCAGGCGGGATTTTATCAAAAAAACTGCAATTGGCCTGGCCACTTTTACCATTGTACCACGTTATGTATTGGGTGGACAAGGTTACCTTGCCCCGAGCGATAAATTGACCAAAGCCGTAATTGGCGTTGGTGGTATGGGCAGGGGCCATTTCGGCTACGAAGATACCCAGGTAGTTGCCATCTGTGATGTTGACCAGAATCACCTTAAACAGGCTGCTGCCATGTTGGATAAAGGCGTAAAAACATTTAGCGATTACAGGGAGCTGATACAATTGCCAGAGGTGGATATTGTACACATTGCAACGCCGCCGCACTGGCATGGGATTATGGCTGTTGATGCCGCCAATGCGGGTAAAGATATCTGGTGCGAAAAACCAATGACACATACCA
>NZ_DJDT01000244.1 GCF_002432345.1 Pedobacter sp. UBA5917 | reverse complement strand
GGTTTGGGCAAAATAGCCGATGGCGTAGTTAAAATGCCGCTTACCCAGGCCAGAATATATCAGGGCCTATCCAATATTGCAGAGAAAAAAGGCGATAAAACAGCTGCACTGAATTACTTAAAACAGTATGTTTCTTTTTACAAAAAGGCGTTTGATGAAGAGAAAATAAACAATACCATCAGAATAGAAGCACAATACCAGTCTGAAAAAAAAGAACAGGAAATAGCCTATCTGCATCAACAAACGGCCTATACCAAAAAACTAAATATTTTCTATATTATTTCGGGCCTTACCGGGATAGCGGCATTACTTCTTCTGTTGATTTCTTACAATTACAAACTCAAGGCCTCGGTGCGCAAACAGGAATTGATCGATCAGCAGAAAGGTGCTGCAGAATTAAAAGTGCAGTTAAAAGAGGCAGAGGCCTTGCAGTTGCAGGCAGAGCAGGCTTTGCTTAAAGAGCGGCAGGAACGGTTAGAACGTGAGGTACTGGCGGGAACCTTACAGATTGAGGAAAAAAATGAAATTTTGGAGCTTTTATCAGATCAGGTAAATACCGAAAGCAACCTTTCGCTTGATGAACAGATTAAGAAAATTGTAAACCAGCAGAAAAAAATGGATAAGGATTTTGAAGAATACAAAGCCGATTTTTTTGATGCCAACCCTGCTTTTTTTGAACGTTTACAACAGAAAGCGAACAATACACTTACACGCCTCGATCTGAAATACTGCTCGTACATGTTGATGGGATTATCAAATAAAGAAGTGTCTATCCGTTTAGGGATAGAACCCAAAAGTGTACGCATGAGCCGCTATCGCCTCAAACAGAAACTGGGCCTGGGCAAAGAGGATGATCTGAACCTGTTTTTGCAGAATATGGGGTAGCTTTTGGGCCTTAGTCTATAATCTCTAGTCTGCAGTCTTTAGTCTGAAGAACTGAGTCTGTTTTTAACATATGAAATAGTTAGATATAAACACAAAAAGCCAGAATTTTTACTCTCCTGGCTTTTAGCTTAATTTTTTGTCAATGCTGGGTTGGCTGAGAATAGAATTATTCCCCTTCCAGAACTTCTAAATATGGTTTATATGTTTAGATTTTCAAGTCAAAAAGCTATCCGCTGTTTTGCAAAATGTACAGTACAGATTACCCGAAATTTTTGGGATGGGAAATTGAAGAAAATGTTTTAACCGGTTTATGGTCCTTAGGGCTAAGCCGGTAGAACAATACCCAATAAGTAATGGCCATAATCAATATACCTAAGAGCGCACTGACTATATCTTTCCTTTTCATACCGGCCTTTGTAACAAAAATAATGCCGACCAAAAAACATCGTGAAAAATAATTCATTTTTTTTGTAATCGCCTGTTTAAGCGGGAATAATTACATATTCGAAAGTCTTTATGTATAACCACAGTATTTTCATTTGCCCGAAAAGCATAAATTAATGGTCATAAATGTGCAATAATCCAGACTATTTTAGCAGAAAGGATGTTTTTAAAGCATTTTGATTAAAAAGACTATAAAATCTATGGGAATTGTATATATTTGCTTCCGCAAGAAATAATTTGCAGACTTATCCAGAAAGACTGAGGGAAAGGCCCGATGAAGTCTTAGCAACCTGTTGCCAAATAAGGTGCTAAATCCTTCCTATAAAAAAGGGAAGATAAGGAAGATTTCAGAAATAGAATCTGGGTAAGCCTGTGGTAAATTTAAAGATTTAAAGGATGAATATTTATTTGGACAATGCCGCAACTACACCACTTTCGAATGAGGTTTTTACCGAAATGGAACCTTATGTTTTCCAATCGTTTGCCAATCCATCTTCAGCACATGCGCTGGGCAGGGAGGCAAGGGTAGCGGTAGAAAGATCGAGGAAAATAATAGCCGAAAACTTAAATGCCAGACCGGAAAATATCTTCTTTACCTCTGGCGGAACGGAGGCCGATAATACTGCTATCCTTTCAGCAATCCACCACCACAAAATTGATGTGGCCATTACTTCAAGGCTCGAACATCATGCAGTTCTTAATACACTAAAAACAGCTGAAAAAGCCGGTTTAATCAAACTATTGTATGTAGAAAATGATGCTAATGGAAATTTATCCCTTCCGCATCTCGATCGTTTACTCGAAGAGAATAACAGGGCTTTAATCTCACTGATGCATGGTAATAATGAAATCGGCAACTTAAACCCGATTGATGAAATTGCCGACCTTGCCGAGCACCACGATGCAATTTTACATTCGGATACCGTGCAAACCATGGGCCATATCAGGTACAATACCCGTTTGCTTGGGCCTGATTTTTTGGTTGGCTCTGCACATAAGTTTCACGGCCCAAAAGGTGTAGGTTTTTTATACGCCAAAGATCCGGCAAATTTACGCTCGCTGCTAAATGGTGGATCGCAGGAATCGGGAAAAAGGGCCGGAACAGAGAATGTTTCGGGAATAGTGGGACTGGCTTCAGCGCTTTCGGGTGCCTATGCTAACTTCGATCAGCACGAATCGCATATCGTAAGTTTAAAACAGCAGCTGATTAACGGCATTAAACATTTGCCCGGAATTATTTTTAACGGGCATTCTAAAAATATCGACAAAAGTCTCTCTACTATATTAAGTATTGCCTTACCTCAGATTGAGAATACTGCAGACCTGCTTACCAATCTCGATGTTTTGGGGATTTACGCTTCGGGTGGAAGCGCCTGCACCAGCCATGGTTCTTCGCACGTTATCCAGGCCTTAATGCCACGCAACGGGTACGATATAATCCGTTTTTCTTTTAGCCGATACAATACCGACCAGGAAATAGATCAGGTAATTACGGTTCTTAATCAATACAGCGAAAATATACTGGGACAACCCAGCCTGCGTTCGGCATAAATATTATCCATATTAAAAAAAATCAAACTGTTAAAACCAACAACTATGAAAAAATCATTATTAATTGCCATCAGCACACTTCCGGTTGCAGCAATGGCACAAAAACCTTTCTCTGTGGAAGGGACATTAAAAAAATCGACAGGTACAGAAAAGGTATACCTTAGTTATGCTCAAAATGGTCAATCGCTTACAGATTCGACAACATTAAAAGATGGGGCATTCTCATTTTCGGGAAAAGTGACCGATCCGGTTAGGGCATCGGTTTACAGAAAACCTGCTGATAAAAATGGAAAGCGCGACTTTTTATCCTTCTACCTCGAAGCCAGTACCATTAAACTTACTGCTACCGACTCGTTAAAAAACGCATCAATTACCGGATCGCGGGTAAATACCGATAATGATAAACTAAAAGCGCTAACCAAGCCTGTACAGGATAAACTTGCAGCAATTAGTGGCGAGTTTGGTACACTAACAGCAGAGCAGAAAAAAGATAAAGCGGTTACCGAAGCCATTTACAAACGTTACGAAACCACCAGTAAAGAATTGGAGCCGATATACCTTGGTTTTGCGCGTCAAAACCCTAAGTCGTTCGTTAGTTTAACCGCTATCCAGCAGATTGCAACCAGCGAAACTGCACAGGCTGAAGCCGAACAGGTTTATGCCGGTTTGGATGGGGTTGTAAAAGACAGTAAAGCGGGTAAAGACATTTCTATTTACTTTAATGCCGTAAAGAAAACCAAAATTGGCCTTCAGGCACCTGATTTTGTACAGAATGATGTAAATGATAAACCTGTAAAATTATCGGATTTTAAAGGGAAATATGTTCTTGTTGATTTCTGGGCTTCGTGGTGCGGACCGTGCCGTCAGGAGAACCCGAATGTTGTAGCAGCCTATAACCAGTTTAAAGATAAAGGTTTTACCATTTTGGGCGTTTCTTTAGATCAGCCGGGTAAAAAAGAAGCCTGGTTAAAAGCCATTGCTGATGACCATTTAACCTGGACACATGTTTCGGACCTGAAATTTTGGGATAATGCCGTAGCAAAACAATATGGTATCAGATCGATCCCGGCAAATTTTTTAATCGATCCGGATGGGAAAATTATTGCAAAAGGACTACGTGGAGAAGCATTAAAAGAAAAACTCGCATCGCTTTTAGAAGCCAAAAGCAAGTAGGTAAATAATATTACCGAATAGCTTTTTAAGTGAAAATACCAGGTAGGCTGTCTTTTCTATTTGAAATATGCAAAAGCTTACCGTATACATAATAATAGGGGAGGTTTAGGCCACCCCTGAAAAAAATGATAACCAAAACGAACCTTTTATAAGTGTATCTGATTAATGCAGATACAGCTGTAATGGATTTAAAAATGACCCTCGAAACCATAACCTACCTTCAGGATCTAAATATGGTAGATTTTGATAAAAACTATGTGAAGGCGAAAAAGCCGGTTATTTTGAGCAATTTTATCTCAAATAGTGATGCCTTTAAAAACTGGAATTACGACTATTTTAGAAAAGAAGCCGGGAATAAACTGGTAGCTGTACATGGTAGTGAACATGCACATCCCGATTATGTAACCAGTCCGGCAGAAAGCGAAATGACATTTTCAAATTATCTCGATCTGATTGAAGAGGGACCGAGCGAACTCAGGCTGTTTTTGTTCAACCTGTTGGTTTATAAACCAAAACTCCGGAAAGCACTTCAGGTTACACCTCCAATGAAAGGTTTCCTAACCAATTTTCCATTGCTGTTTTTTGGTGGGGAAGGGGCAAGTGTAAGGTATCATTATGACATCGATATGAGCCATGTTTTCCTTAGCCAGTTTGAGGGAGAAAAAAAGATTTACCTCTTCCCCAATAATCAATCTGTATTTCTATATAAGCTGCCGTTCAATTTTCATGGCCTGGTTGATTTGAGAAACCCCGACTATGAAAAATATCCTGCGTTAAAACTGTTGAAAGGTTGGGAATGCACCCTTAAACCCGGCGAAACGCTTTACATCCCTTCAGGTTATTGGCATTATATCCAATACCTAAGCCAGGGCTATTCTGTAAGTCACAGGGCCTTGTCGGCCTCGTTTGCAGATAAACTTACCGGTTTCAAAAATATCTTTATTATTCGTCGAATCGATAATATCCTCCGTCGTTTATTCGGGCAAAAGTGGTTCGATTATAAACTGAAAAAGGCCAATCGCAACACAAAAAAATATCTTTAAAAATAAAGTGCCAGCTTTCTATAATTATAATAATACGCAATCAATCTAGAATAAATGGATTGATAAAAAATAAATATTTATTGTTTTTCGATAAATATTCATTACGTTTGTTTTGTGTTATTAATCAAATTATAGAAATTATGAAAATTGGTACAACGCAGATACTTAAAGTATTGCACATCCTTGCGTGGATTATATTTGTTGGCCTGTGTATCCAGGCTGGCGGCTTTATCGTAACCGCGGTTTTTACCCTGGCAAAACCAACAATTGTTGATCGTTTGTGGCAACAGGTAGATCTTACTGCACTTTTTCAGTATGATCACGGGCATTTTTTTGTGGAAATACTGCTCCTAAGCATTGTTGCTGTGGCGAAAGCCTGGTTATTTTACCTCATCGTTAAACTTTTATACGATAAGAAATTAAATTTGGAGCAACCATTTAATAACGGGGTAAGAGATTTTATTTTTAAAATAGCTTATGCTGCCTTTTTAATCGGGGTGTTTTCTCTTTGGGGATTAAATTATGCCGAATGGTTAATTAATAAAGGTGTACATATTGCCGATCTTACCGCTTTGGGCGGTGGCGATGCCTGGTTATTTATGAGTGTTGCGCTTTTTGTAATTGCTCAGATTTTTAAGAAAGGGATCGAGATCCAGACAGAGAACGAGTTAACCATATAATTTATGCCGATTATTGTAAATCTGGATGTGATGATGGCCAAACGTAAAATGTCATTAAATGAGCTTTCCGAAAAAGTGGGTTTAACCCTGGCCAATCTTTCTATCCTCAAAACAGGAAAAGCAAAAGCCATGCGTTTTAGCACACTCGATGCAATATGCCAAGTGCTGGATTGCCAGCCTGCCGATATTTTGGAATACAGGGCAAAAGTATAATCAACGAAAATTTTATGCTGAAATTTAACTTAGATACCATCATTCTTTTTGTAAAGGACGTGGCGCATTTAAAGTCTTTTTATACAGGTGTTTTAAAATTAGAGGTGCTCGAAGAAACTCCGTCGGAGTGGTTGCTGCTCAAGGCAGGTAGCTGCAATATTGCGCTTCATAAAATTGGCGATCAATATTTGGATAAAAACAAAGGACTTTTTAAATCTGGAAACAATACCAAACTTGTTTTCGAGGTGGATAATATTACCGATTTAAGGGATTATCTGCTTGGCGAAAAAGTGCAGATCAATGAAATCAAAACATTTCCTGATTATGCTTATTGGCTTTGCGATGGCGAAGATCCCGAAGGCAATGTTTTTCAGTTGAAACAAAGGAAGTAAGGGGCTAAGATTAGGCTTCCTACTTACCATCATTTTGATACCTGCCAGCGCTGCGATCCAAAAAATTGAGGTGATGTTCTGAATATCCTACATATTATCCGGTTTTATATTAGGCAGCTTGCAAAACTCAGGTGGGCTAAGGTGACTTAGGTGGTCAGAAAATGTCTCTCGATATAAGCTCATATCCTGTTAATTGTCTTATATGGTAAAAAATATAATGTGATTGTATATCTCCTTTCCTCCTAACTTAACGGCAATACCACTTATAAAATAGGGTGATTATACGGTGTTTTAATACGTAAAAATGTAGTTATTTAGGGTAGTATATGTCTATCCCTTGTAGAACATATTTATCCATCTACAAATATAAATTGCTCGAAAATGATTACACTAAAACTGGAAGAAAGATTAGATGAAGTATGGAAACACTGCCAGCGTGGATTGGTTTACCCTTCACCATTCGCCATTTTTACCACCCTTTGGACCAAAACGCGCGTAAACCGTCAGCAATTGGCCGATCTGATGGCTTCGTTACGAAAAGAAATCAATACCCATTCCGAACTTAAAGACCGCAACACTTCTGTAATACTTGGCGTTTCCTTTAAAAACTGGGCTGCTATCTGCAATAGCGATAAATTACCACTACCCAAGGGGATGCGCCTTAATTTTCCAACAGCGGCAGATCCTTATACTTCTGATGTTTTTGATGCATCGAAAGGTGTATTTGATGATACCGAG
>NZ_DJDT01000125.1 GCF_002432345.1 Pedobacter sp. UBA5917 | reverse complement strand
TTCTCATTTCTGGTAGGTCTGCTACCCTGGTTATTTTGTTGAGGAGTATAATTCTCATTTCTGGTAGGTCTGCCACTTTGAACGCCCTGGTTTTGGGTATAACCACCATTAGCCTGACTTCTTACCGGTCTGCCAGCATTGTTATTAGGCGCGTAAGAAATTCCGCCATTTGGGTTTGCTACACCTGATCTGCTTGGTCTACCTACGTTACCTCCATTTGAGCCGCCATATCTTGGCACGCCTCTGTCATCGCTTCCAGGTCTAGCCCTGTAACTACCTCTGTTGGTGTATACACCGCCGCCGCCATAGTAGCCGCCACCAATACCCCAGCCACCGCCGTAGTATCCGCCGCCGCCCCAACCATAACGGTCGTAGTACGAATTAGGTCCCCATGAGTTCCAGCCCCAAGGGTTGTTCCACCCATAGCCGTAGTTGCCGTAGTAGAAAGGGTTGTTCCAGATGCTGCCATAACCCCAGCCTCCTCCAAATCCGCCGCCCCAGCCGCCTAAACCATAACCGTTGCCCCAACCAATACCTATACCTAAATAGTTTGATGGACCATAGCTGTTTCCATAATAATAATTGTCGAAATATGGATCGTAGTATCCCTGGAAACTATACCCGTTATAAAATCGGTTTATCCTTGAAGAATAATCCATATCGTAATAAGGATTACTGGTACCATAATATTCGTCGTATTCATCCTGACCTTGGGCCTGGTATTGCTGGCCCTGTTGGTTTTGGGATGGAAGTACAACTTCAACCTCACGGGCTTTTGCCACGGAGTTATAAACATCATCAGCAGGCTTGGTTTGAGCCAATTTTGATGTAGAGCATGAAGCCACCAACCCAGCAGCAGCAATCATAACAATGGGTAAAAATTTAATTGGTTTCATTGTGTTTATATTTAGTTGTGTGTGTTCACGAATGTAATAAACAGGTTTCAAAAGTAGTTAATTTCTAACTATTTACTTAGTCTAAAAACGTTAAATTATAATTGATGTCAATTCTTAATCGTTTGTAGGCATAAATTTATAAATTTGCTAGCTAATTTTACACTTTTTAACATACAAATTACGTTCCAAATACATAACATGAGCAAAGAAATTACAAGTAGAGAAGCAGATTATTCCCAGTGGTATAATGATATCGTAATCAAAGCAGATTTAGCAGAGCACTCCGCAGTGCGTGGTTGTATGGTTATAAAGCCCAATGGCTATGCTATATGGGAAAAAATGCAGGCTGTTTTAGATAAAATGTTTAAGGATACAGGCCATCAGAATGCCTATTTTCCATTATTCATCCCAAAGTCATTTTTCTCTAAGGAAGCTTCTCACGTTGAGGGTTTTGCAACAGAATGTGCCGTTGTAACACATTACCGTTTAAAAAACGACGGTAATGGCAATATTGTAGTGGATGAAACTGCCAAACTGGAAGAAGAACTGATTGTTCGCCCAACTTCCGAAACGATTATCTGGAATACCTATAAAGGATGGATCCAATCATACCGCGATCTGCCTATCCTGATCAACCAATGGGCGAATGTGGTAAGATGGGAAATGCGTACCCGGTTGTTCTTACGTACTGCCGAATTTTTGTGGCAGGAAGGCCATACGGCACATGCTACCGCAGAAGAGGCCATTGAGGAAACAGAACGCATGTTGCATATCTATGCCGATTTTGCCGAAAACTGGCTGGCTGTTCCGGTAGTAAGGGGACGTAAATCGCCGAACGAAAGGTTTGCCGGTGCATTGGATACTTATTGCATAGAAGCTTTAATGCAGGATGGTAAAGCCTTACAAGCGGGTACTTCGCACTTTTTGGGACAGAATTTCGCTAAGGCATTTGATGTAAAATTTACAGGTAAAGATGGTAAGTTAGATCACGTTTGGGCTACCTCATGGGGTGTTTCTACCCGTTTAATGGGGGCTTTGATTATGGCACATAGTGATGATTCGGGATTGGTTATTCCTCCAAAATTAGCGCCTATCCAGGTGGTTATTGTGCCGATTTATAAAGGTGATGAAGATCTGGCCAAAATTTCGAGTTATGTAAACGAATTAACCATGCGTTTAAAAGGTTTGGGCGTTTCTGTAAAGTATGATGACAGGGATACTCAGCGTCCGGGCTTTAAATTTGCAGAATATGAATTGAAAGGTGTGCCGGTGCGTATTGCAATCGGAGGTCGCGATCTGGAAAATAAAACTGTAGAAATTGCCCGTAGGGATACAAAGGTAAAACAAACCGTACCACAGGAAGGTTTGGATATTTACATCGTTAAACTGTTGGAAGAAATTCAGCAGAATATGTTCAATAAAGCATTGGCTTACCGCGATGAGCACATTACCGAAGCCAATAGCTACGAAGAATTTCAGCAACTGTTGGATACGAAAGCAGGTTTTATTTCTGCACACTGGGATGGAACACCGGAAACAGAACAAAAAATTAAAGAGGAAACCAAAGCAACCATCCGTTGTATTCCTTTAGATAATAAACTGGAAGACGGCGTTTGTATTTATTCGGGCAAACCATCTATCCAGAGAGTGTTATTTGCAAGAGCTTATTAATTAGACTTGAGATTTGAGACATTAGATTTGAGATTAACTCTTCTCGTGTCTTAAATCCTAAATTTTAAAAATAGATATTAGATTTGAGACACTAGATTTGAGATTAAATCACTTCCTAGCGTCTCATCCCAGATCTTTAAAATAGATGTTAGGTTTGAAACACCAGATATGAGCGTAAATCCCGTCTCATATCTCAAATCTAACATCTCAAATCTTAAAAAAAATGAAATTCGCAACTAAAGCCATACATGCAGGCCAGGAGCCTGATCCGACAACAGGTGCTGTAATGACACCGATCTATCAAACTTCCACTTATTGGCAAAAATCGCCGGGTGATAACAAGGGTTACGAATATTCGAGGGGAACCAACCCTACACGTAAAGCTTTGGAAGATTGTTTGGCAGCGCTTGAAAATGCTAAATATGGACTAGCTTTTTCGAGTGGAATGGGGGCAACAGATGCGGTACTGAAATTATTGCAGCCTGGTGATGAAGTAATTACCGGAAACGATCTTTATGGTGGCTCTTACCGTATTTTTACCAAAATTTTCACTAAATATGGTATTAAATTCCACTTTTTGGATCTTTCCAATCCGGAAAATATGCTGCCATATATCAATGATAAGACCAAATTGGTTTGGATCGAAACACCGACCAATCCAACCATGCAGATCATTGATATTGAAGGTGTAGCCAAAATTACAAAGGCGAAAAATTTAATCCTTACGGTTGATAATACTTTTGCCTCACCATATTTACAGAACCCGATCGATTTGGGTGCGGATATCGTGATGCATTCGGTAACAAAGTATATCGGCGGTCACTCTGATGTGGTGATGGGGGCTTTGGTAACCAATGATGAAGCTTTGTATAAAGACCTTTGGTTTATTTACAATGCCTGTGGTGCAACACCTGGTCCGCAGGATGCTTTTTTGGTTTTGAGGGGGATTAAAACGCTTCATTTAAGGATGAAAGCACATTGCGAAAACGGCGAACGGATTGCACATTATTTAAAAACACACCCTAAAGTAGATAAAATTTACTGGCCGGGTTTCGAAGACCATCCTAACCACGATGTGGCTAAAAAACAGATGCGCGGTTTTGGTGGTATGATATCGATTACATTAAAAGGAGCCGATCTTGAAGAAACCTTTAGGATTTCGTCTAATTTTAAGGTGTTTACTTTGGCCGAATCGCTAGGCGGGGTAGAATCGTTGATCAACCACCCGGCTACCATGACCCATGGTTCGATCCCGAAAGAGGAGAGGGAAAAAGTAGGGGTTACGGATAACCTGTTACGCTTAAGTGTTGGCGTAGAAGATATCGACGATCTTTTGGAAGATCTGGAACGTGCTTTGGCTTAAGCCTTGCGTGTATCGTCATTTCGAGAGATAGTTTATTGTATAAAGTCAATATTTTTGATAGGGAGTTAATGCATATACTCCCAAAATTACCGTCATTTCGAGCGGAGTGAAACGTAGCCGAGAACCACGTAAGTGCTCAGCGAAGCTAAATCTGTCTCGAGATAGATCTCTCCACTCCACTGCGTTCCGGTCGAGATGACGACTCTTTTTATTGAAGTCTGTCAATGGTACTGGAGTGCAATCGGTCGAGATGACGGCCATTTTTATTTACTTCTTTCGTTTTAACCAAAATACCCTATGCAATTCCTGGAGCTCAAAAATTTTCTTGATCATAAAGTTGAACAGTACAATCAGCCTGATTTTATAGTGAATGATCCGGTTTGTATCCCGCATCTTTTTGAGCAGAAACAGGATATTGAAATTGCGGGTTTCTTTGCTGCAGTTTTAGCCTGGGGGCAACGCAAAACCATCATTAATAAGTGCAGGGAACTGCTTGGCCGTATGGATAATGCTCCTTACGATTTTGTGCTGAACCATAGCGATGATGAGCTTAAACGCCTGCTCAATTTTAAGCACCGTACCTTTAACGATACGGATCTGCTGTATTTCATATCTTTCTTTAAACAGCATTATCAGCGTTTCGATAGTCTCGAACAGGCTTTTATTCCTCAACAGGATGTTTTCAGGTCGGAGTATCTCGAGGTTTCTTCAGTTGCACAGGATATAGAAGTCTCGTCGGCCGTTTGTTATTCTGCCGGTCTCAGTTTTTCCATTGAGCAGGCTTTGAACCATTTTAGATCGTATTTCTTCTCGCTGGAAGATTTTCCGCACCGTACGAAGAAACACATTTCATCACCGAGGCAAAAATCAACCTGTAAACGTTTAAACATGTTTTTGAGATGGATGGTTAGGGCCGATAATAAAGGGGTTGATTTTGGGATATGGGAAACGCTTAAACCAAAGAATCTGGTGTGCCCATGCGATGTGCATGTGGATAGGGTAGGGAGGTTGCTGGGATTGATTAACCGCAAGCAGACCGATTGGCAGACTGCTGTGGAATTAACGGAGCATTTAAAACAATTTGATCCGAACGATCCTGTAAAATACGATTTTGCACTGTTTGGTTTAGGTGTAGAAAAGGTATTTTAGTGGGATTGAAATTGAGAAAAGTCAAAAAAAATTCTTTTTTCAATAGTAATCTTCTTATACTTACTAAGTAATTTTGCTGTTATCGGTATAATTACAAGCTATCCCAACCGTTATTGCTATGCTCGCAGTCAATTTATCTGATGAAGATAGGTGGAAGAAATACAATAATTTTTCTCCACTGGTATCAATTTTTAAAAAATTCCATCCCCTTAATGCCGATATAGAAAAGCGGATCAACCAGCATACTTTTCCGATCAGTTACAAAAAGAATAAGTACCTGGTTTCGCCTGTTGACCGGAATAAATACCTCTTTTTGATTGTTAAAGGTGTGGTACGGGGATTTGTAAAAGATGGAAGTACCGAAATAACCACCTGGATTGCGAAAGAGAACGAGGTAGTGGGTACTATCCGTAATTTATGGGTAGAGGGCGATTCGGAAGAGTATCTGCAGGCATTGGAAGATGTTGACTTAATTGCTATCCCGCATGTACTGTCCGAATTTCTTTACGAAAATTTTGCAGAGGCCAATATCGTTGGCAGGAAAATGATGGAGTTGTATTATCGCTCAGCGGAAGAACGTGCCTATCTGTGCCGTATTTCATCTGCGGAGAAAAGGTATAAACGTTTCCTGGTTTCTTTTCCGGGACTAATCAACCGAGTATCGTTAAAACATATTGCATCTTTTCTGGCCATCCGGTTAGAAACACTGAGCAGGATCAGGGCTAAAATTTAGGTATTCCCAATCCATATATTTCCCAATGGATTTACACGTTTTTATAGCGGTTTCATAATCTATTCATTCGTTTTACTGCACTTTTGGGCACACCGATATTAATTATGGTGTAAAGCTGTATGATAAAAGCTATTTAAAGTGCGATTAGTGCAATACACATTTTTGATATAAAAGACCGCTGATAATTATAGGTTCTCTAACAGAATAGCAGCCGGATAGGCGCGATTTCTTTACCATATCCAGCTATTATGCCTAACATCATACCGGCAAGTTTAATGTGTTTTTAACAAAACTGTTAAGATGTGTATAATAATATTTACACATTTTGATAAAAAAATAAGTACTATTGCGTACAAGAAAAATAACTTTTTATTAACTTGCAGAATATTCTTAAAAACAATGAAGACAAAAAATGCCGTAAATACTTTTACAGTGCTTATCGCTGATGATCATGAAATCATCCGTCGTGGCTTAAAAGGTTTAATATCAGACTTTTGGCCTGGTGTTGAAATCATCCACGCATCAACTTTAGAGCAAGCACTCGTTGAAACAGAAAAGTCGCCAAGCTTAATCATTATTGATGTTAACCTACCTGGCGGTAACAACCTAAAAGTAATTGACCAGTTAAAATTAGTTCAGCCCAATGCCAAGATCCTGGTATTTTCTTCTTTGAACGAGAATATTTACGCGGTTCCTTATCTTAAATCGGGTGCATCTGGTTATCTGACCAAAAATGCCGAAGAATCGGAAATTGTAACTGCCATTACTACCATTTTAGCTGGCAGCCGTTATTCGAGCAGGAACGTAAAAGAAAATATGTTTAACAGCATATTGGGTAACGATGCCGATAATCCATTTACCAAACTTTCGGGCAGGGAATTAGAGGTAGCAGAATTGCTTACAAAGGGTATTGGTGTATTGGAAATCTCCAACCAGTTAAATCTTCAGATGGGTACGGTAAGTACTTATAAATTAAGGTTGTTCCAAAAACTGAAAATCAAAAGTATCATAGAGCTTGCTGAAAAGATGAGCATCTACGAAAGATAAAAAGAGTATTTTATACTCTTTTTATCTTCTATCCCTTTTTTTCTTTATCTGTTTTACCGGTTTTCGGTACTCCTGATTCGTTCGGGCTAGATCCTGCCTGACCAAATTTATCTGAAGCTCCTTTTCCGTTCTGGTCGAACGAAGCTTTTTCTTTTGAACTCCCGCTTGTTTTATTTTCTTTTTCCTTTTTAGCCATAATATCATTTTTTTGATACCAATAGAACACATCTGAATAGCTAAAGTTTTGCTAAAATGGATCTGTAAATAAAACTGTGCGGTTGCCTATAGTTAGAAGGTAAGTATGGCTTTCTATTTTGACATAGGACAACGTTGCAATAGGTAAAAAATTATGTTAGTGCATTTCGTTTCGTCTGTATTTTATTATTTATTCAATTATCTGTAGGATTAAGGATCTATTGATAGTAATAAATGATACATAATGCTTATCGAATCTTGTAATTTTCTTCTTAAAAAAGCAACCAATTTGTCAAAAATCCGTCTGATTAATATGACTTTAAGATTATAGAGCTACAAGTTGTAGTAAAAATATTGACCTAGATCAAATGTGCCTGGATTTTTGGGTATAACGAAAAGGCCTTTAGGTGCTCTAAAAGTCATAATCTATATGACAAATATCAAAATATTTATATTTTGTATTATTAGTAATACATTATTGGTTGATTGATAAAGGAAATAAAAGTTCAATGATATATCTTTGTGGGTGAAAATGAATGAAATGAACTGATCTGTAAAAATGAGCTGTTCGTTTTTATTCATTTCAAAACTGTTGGTTTTAAGATTTCGTAAGTATCTATAAGCCAGCAAATAGCTATTACAAACTACATTATCTCAATTCGTGTAATACTTCTATATCCCATATATGAATAAAAATTTACTCTCTTCGTGTATCCCCGCACGGAATTTTTCGAGGACTAATAATTATTTAACGAGTTTTTTCGGTAAATATTTCATATCGGTACTATTTTTAGCGATTGTACTTCTTTTTACGAATCTAAATTCGGCTTTTGCAGATGGGAGTAAGGATTTGTATCCGAGTGGCGTTGCTGGTAATAGAGCATTTTTGATATCGAATGTTAACACTGCTCAATCTCCTACCAGTTGGCCTTTTAAAACTTTAGGTACCCATTATGTTTACGTTAAAGTTGGTGAAATAATTTCTTTGGGTTCCAGTGCACAGGGATATCAAAGTGGAACAATTATAGTAACAAGACCCGACGGTACTCAGTTTACTTCAGGTACTGGAGCAGCAGCAACTGCTGGAAGAATTACAAACCGTACGCAAGAATTGGCTGGTCCGCTTCCAGCATCTGGTGGATATACCCCATTCCTTGTTTCGGCTACAAATACTACAATAGAGGGGATTTATAGGGTAGATTTTATTCCTCCTGCTGGCAGCGCCAACAATACCGTTGTTGATGGCAGAACGGATATTCCGGCTAATTCGAGTTGGTCTCAAGGTACAGATAATGCAACAAGTTCAATTGCTGCATGGGATGTTTCAGTATTTAGTGGAACAACATTGAAACCTGGGCGTGTATATACAAATGTTCTCAATCTGGGATTGCATACAGCCATGACAAATGGTAGCACTAATAATTTTCAATCAACTAAGGGGTATTATGGTGTTAATTATGTTTTAACCAAAGACGGCCGTGCTTATAAAGTCCAAAATAATGGAAATGTGGGAGTTGGTTTTACGTTTTTTGTGAATAATAAAGGAGTTTATGATGCTACAACATTTAATCCAACTTACAAAAGTTTAAATTCTACAACGTCAATTTCTTCTCAAATTCAGGATCCAAGGTTAAATGACAATGGTACGAATGTAACTCATAAGATGTTTTATACCGTGCCGTCGCCCGATTTAACAACCTCCTCAATGCCTATTCGCCTAACAGATATTAATGATCCTACGGGACCGGGTATATCTACAACTACCTGGGTGAAAAATATTCCGATTAATCCTGTTGTTTCTAATACATTATTGACGGGGGCGGAAGGTACCCCAAATAAAGCTGGGCAAAAGGGAGGAACAATTTCATTTACAGCTAGCACTGCTGGTTCCTACCGAATTACTATACCTGTTTCAAGTGGTGCAAACAGGGTTTTGACCGGAACTGCTTTTCAGGGTAGTAATTCAGTTGTTTGGGATGGTAAGGATGGAAATGGTAATGTACTTCCTGCGGGGACAACCGTTAGTACAATCCGTGTAAAGCTTTTTTCTGCAGAGGTCCATTTTCCATTCCTCGATATGGAGATCAACCCTCAAGGAATTATTATTGAGTTAACTCAGAACAACACTAATTATACAATCAATTCGGCCTCTACTGATGAAACTGTTTACAGTAATAAAGTTTATTGGGATGATAGCCCAATCACTTTTAGTGGAACAACAACCTCAGAAAAATCATCACCCACAACAAATCTCGACGGTATCAGTAGTACAACACCATCTTCAAGTACACCAAATGGTCATAAATGGGGAAGTTATTTGGCTTCAGGTACTGGTAATGCAACTGCTGGAACTGGAAGTAGTAGCTTTGGTAATGATGTAACTATAGATACTTGGGCATATATTGGAGGAACGGAAGTGGTTCAGCCAGTAAATGTAAACGTGGCTGTAGCAGATTTAAAGACTACCAGTGTGAGTACTTCTTCTCCAAGCCCTGTTCTTGTAGGAAGCACGGTAACGTATACTGTAGTTGTGGAAAATATAAATAATCCGGGTGCGGGTAGTACAAGTGATGTAACTGGGGCAGGATTCAGGTTTCTTCCTCCTTCTGGCTTTACCATTACCAGTGCAACATTAACCGCAACTTCGGGGGGCGCTGTTACAGAAACAAGTTCTACGAATAGTGGTACAGTATTCAATTCTAAGCTGAATATGGTAAGTGGCTCTACAGCTACTTATACCATTGTGGGTACTGTAGGTTCTGCGCTTGCCGGTAATACTATTAATGTTGAAGCAAGTATGTTGCGTCCGGCTGATACAACTGATCCAGATGCAACTGATCCGGCCACAACATCTACACCAACCAACCCGAATACAGAGTGTGCTAATAATGGAAAGGGAGGTACCTGTAATAATATTTTAACGAATAATGCTGTTGCAGTAGTTGCACAGGTAAGTAATAATACTATTTCGGCTGATCAGGCCATTTGTCCAGGATCAACTCCAGCAGCTTTAACCGGTACTGCTCCAACGGGTGGTAGCGGTACATATAGTTATTTATGGCAGCAAAGTACTGATGGCGGTACTAACTGGAATTCGGCAGCCGGAACAAATACTAATTCTGGTTATACACCTCCAGCATTAACACAAACCACACGTTACAGAAGAATCGTTACCGCATCGGTAATCGGATCAAATACAAGTAATGTTGTTGTAATTACGGTAAACGCGCTGCCAACAGCTTATAATGTAACGGGCGGAGGTGCATATTGCGCTGGTGGCCCGGGTGTGGCCGTAGGTCTTGCCAATTCGCAGACAGGCGTTAATTATCAACTTCAGA
>NZ_DJDT01000145.1 GCF_002432345.1 Pedobacter sp. UBA5917 | reverse complement strand
CAGACACTGTCTGGCGAATTCTCAAAAAGCCAAACACCGTCTGGCATTTTACTAAGTTGGAGTCATTATGCAGAACTTTTAACCATTTCTGATGAGCTTGCAAGGAGTTTTTACGAAGCCCAGGCCGTAAAAGAGAATTGGAGCTTTAGGGAAATGAAGCGTCAAATCGATTCTGCCTTATTTCAGAGACTTGCACTTAGTAAGGATAAAAATGGAGTACTCGCTTTGGCAGAAAAAGGTCAGGTGGTTAAGAATTCTGAAGATTTAATTCGCGATCCCTATGTTTTTGAGTTTCTAAATATTCCAACAGGAAGCATTATTAAAGAATCAGGACTAGAGAAAAAACTTATTGACAATCTCCAGAAATTTTTACTGGAGCTTGGTAAAGGCTTCTCATTTGTTACCAGGCAGTTTAAAATAACGGTAGATAATGAACATATGTTTGTTGATATCGTATTTTACCACCGTATATTAAGGTGTTTTGTGCTGATTGATCTGAAAACCAAAAAAGTAAAACACCAAGATATCGGACAAATGAATTTTTACCTTAATTATTTTAAGGAAGAAGAAAATGTTGAGGGTGATAATGATCCCATTGGGATTATCATTGCAGCAGATAAAAACGAATTTTTAGTTAAGTATGCCACAGGCGGACTCTCCAATAAAATTTTCGTATCTAAATACCAACTTTATTTACCTGATCAAAAACTCCTTGAAGAGAAGGTAAAACAAATTATAAATGAATAGAATTCCCCAAATGTCAAAAAAGATAGAAGTTTGTTTAACACCTGCACTGATTGATTTATACGATATCGAGCAGAGCATTGTGGTAGTTATCGATATTTTAAGGGCTACATCATCTATTACCTATGGGATAGATAATGGCGCCGAAGCAATTATTCCGGTTGCCAATGTAGAAGATTGTTTAAGCTACCGCGATAGTGGATTTTTATTGGCAGCAGAGCGCAACGGTGAAGTGGTTACAGGATATGATTTCGGTAATTCGCCTTTTTCGTATACTAAAGAAAAAGTAGGGGGGAAGACGGTTGTACTTACCACCACCAATGGAACCAAAGCCCTCCATTTGGCACAAAAAAGAGCCTACCAGGTAGTAATAGGTTCGTTTCTTAACTTAGATTCACTGTGTACTTATCTCCAAAGTCAGGATAAAAATGTACTTCTATTATGTGCGGGCTGGAAAGATCAGTTCAATTTGGAAGATACCTTATTTGCAGGAGCTGTAGTGAACAAACTCCGTCAAAATTTCGAACACTTTGATGATTCGAGTGTAGCAGCAGAGGATCTATACCTCTTAGCTAAGGATGATTTAAGAAAATATCTCCATAAATCGTCGCATAGCCACCGTTTGGCCCAATTGAATATTGAAGAAGATGTGGTTTTCTGTTTGCAGTTAAATGTTTGCGAAGCTATTCCGGTTTTAGAAGGAGAACGTTTGGTAGCGTTAAAAAGTTAAAAACTAAACTTTAAACCCACAAACACCGCATTTTTCCTGAAACTTGCACCGTTAAACTGGGTTTCTTCAGTATTTCGGTTATTAAAATATGCTTTGTCTACGCCTGAATAGGTATTGATATTGTTGATTTTATAATCGGCTTCTATACTTAAACCCTTATTCAAAGGCACTGAAAGATTGATATCGCCACTTAATGCAAAGGAGTTGGCTTTGTGGGTAAAACTTACCGGTTTTTCGAAATCTGGGATCAAATTCCAGTTGGCTTTGGCCGAATAGGTGTAAAATCCGCCTAAAACTGTGGCTCCGATGCTGAATGCATCCATTTTCAGAACAAATTCTCCACCAAAATCAAAACCTTTGTACCTGGCTTCATAAGTAGAATTTAAACCATTACTTGCTGGGTTGCTGGCACTTTCTAACAGGTAGAATTTCTGCTGGTTGTAAGAAAACCCCGCGATAGGGTTGATCCTAAATTTTCCTATTTTTAGCAGTTTATAGTTCAGTTGAAGATCAATATTATACAAATAGCCTTTATTGGCGTTAAGCAGATCGTAATAAAATGCTCCCTGGCGATTATCGTCAGCATAATCGGTATCCGTGGCCTCACCTTTGCTAATGCTGCTATATTGATTCGCAACTTTTAGGGTTAGTTTTTCTATAATATTATAGCTAACATCCAGACCATAACTCGGACCTTTTAATTTCTCCCATATCAGTTCCGACAGGACATTCGGATTGGTTCCTTTTGAATTGCCTGCTATAGACCAATCGAACCGTGATTGCTGAAAACCAACATAAGGTTTTATACTCCATTTAGGTGGTTTTTCTTGCGCTGATGCATTGCAAAACAGAAGAAAGGCTAAGCTAACTAAGATGTATTTTAAAAGAGAAGTTTGCAAGTGATTTGTATTTTTAAGTTTTATACAAACAAAATACACATAGTGGCCGGTTAAAACCACTATGTGTAATATTTATTTTTTAAAATGGATATACTGAAGCAATAAACGATTTATCGGTTGGAGATAAAACGGTGTTCCATCCCACTTCGAAATCGCCTATGGTTAATTCATTTGGAACCGCGTAGTGCATAATAGATGCTTTATCGTAAGCACTAAAATTTGTTTGTGTAGTACTGTATTTTGCGAATAAATTATTATCTACATCGGCTTGGCTCCAATTATTTGGTGGGGCAGCATAATAAGCATAAACAGCTGGTTTATCCCAAGGAATGCTTACCAAAGGGTGCTGATGTTCGTGGATCATACCTAAAGCATGGCCAAATTCGTGTATTACCACACGGCTATATTCAGAATCCGGTGTTGAAGAATCAAACCAGCCATAATTCATCGTTGCACCGCTGCTTGGTGTCGATTTTCCAATGTAAGACCAAGAACCGCCACTGTTAAAGGTTACCCTAATTTTAGCGGTATTATCGTTGGTTACGAAATTGAATTTGATGTTGGCATAAGTTTCCCAGGTTTTGGCAAATTGGATTACTTTGGCTCTTATGGCAGCAGTACCTCCATTTAAACTAACCTTAATGGTAGATCCATTAGGCCATTTTGTTGATGTGATTACAGCACCTCTTGGGGTAGTGCCGTCTTCTAAAGATCTTTCTGTACAGATTTTGATGCCGCTAATCTGACTGGCAGACATTGCTTCCGGTTTTTGCAGATCTGCTGTTTCGGTAGGCTTTTCTTTTTTACAAGAGTACAATACGGTTGCTAGTGCGAATGTCGCAATCAGGGTTTTATTTAATTTTAAGAATTTCATGTTTTAGGTTTTTTAGGTAAAAATTAATGATCTGTTATTTGATGCAAAAATCAAGTTAGAAGATCGTAAAAACCGGAATTCTTCTGTGCTGAAAAAGAATAATCAGACTAAAAAACATAGATAGACGTTTAGGTTAATATACTCCGCATCTGCAAAGTATAATCCTAAAGTAAAATAATATTACATAACCACCAAGAGAAATGTAATATTTTTATTGCAATAGTGTATGTTAAACAATATTTATTAAATTAGTTTTTTAAATATTTGTAGTAGAATTAATACTACTTATGTTTAAGTATATAAATTGCTGATTTTTTATGGTTTAGTGATCAGTTCTGAAATTGTTGGACTATTTTTGATGGTAACCAATGCTTCTTCGTGGGCCAGCCAGTAAATATCCTCAGCACGTTTCATGTCAAAAGTGCTAATGGCACCCAAACCTTTTGGTTCGATTAATACATTGCAGAATTTTGCTTTTCTTTCCATGTCGTGATTGATAGACATAATGCCTGCACGTCCCATTAAATTGGTAATTCCGGTTATTTTATCAACAGGTTTAAGGTGGTTGCATGATGAGCCAATGATGAAATCGCAATCTTCCATTAAGGGTTCTACAGGGAAATTGTTTAAAATCCCGCCATCTACATACATCTGTCCATCGATCATAATGGGTTTAAAAATACCGGGGATACAACTCGAGGCATGAACAGCTCTGATTAAAGGGCCTTTGGTAAAATAAACCAATCTGCCTTCGCTAAAATTTACAGCTGCGATGGTTAATGGGATTTTTAATTTCTCAATGGTATCATCAGGGAAATATTCTTTTAAAATCAACGCTGTATTTTCAATATTGATCAGCCCCAATGAGCCTACTGCCGGACGCACAAAACGCCAGAGCTTGGTTTTAAGGAAAATGTTAAGTCCTTCTTCCGGATCTATACCTGCGGCAAAAAAAGCACCTGCTATGGCGCCGGCACTGGTTCCACTGATGTGGCTAAAGGTAATGCCCAGATTGCTAAAGGCTTTTAAAACACCTAAATGGGCTATTCCCCTAATGCCTCCGCCTGATAATACAATGCCAACTCTCATCTTTTTTGGGTTAATCGTTTAAATTGGTTAATCGGTTAACTGTAAACTGATAACTGAAAAATACCAACTATTTCTGTTGTTTCGGTTTATATTTTGATTGGTTTAAAATTTTCTGTGTATCGTTATCGGCCATCAATTGTTGCAGGGTAACATCAGGATGTTCTTTCATGTATTTCCGCACAATCTGCCAACCCATCCATACACCCAGCTTCGGTGCCGAATCGCGGTTCTCGCCTAAACCCGGCGTAAATGGACCTTCGGATAAAAACACCTGTATTTTTTGGTAATCGGTTTCATACAGGAAGTTGTTCTCCAAAAAATATGCCCAAATATCACCTTCAAAATTTTGCGCCCAATCCAGTTGTTGCTGCGTGTAACCGATTTTTGTTGAATCGCCGATATTTTCGGGCAGAATCTGATCAAGAAAATATAAAATTTTACCCTGGAAGATCATTTTGGATAAAAGTGTTCTATCTTCATCGGGTTCGGCAAAAAGTTCTTCATGTGCATAGGTTTCGGCCACGCGAGGTACAATATATTCGGGTGCAAACCTGCGCGAAAGGTACATGGGAACACTCTGTACAATGGCTTTGTAAAATTTACTATCCTTACCCAAAAACATATCCAGGCCTATGCCCAGGTAATTGTCGCCAACTGGCATCTGGTAAGCAAAACCCGATGCAAAAGAAATGAATTTCGGAATTTTTGCTTTTGGGTAATAATATTTAATGTATTTAAAGGTTTCGTTTAGGCCATCTTCCTGGGTTTTCAGGTTTGGAAAAACACTGTCAACCTCTTTGGTTAGGTCTGTATAGGCCTGATCGCGGTATAAATTGCTCAGCGATTCGGTATTGGAATATTTGCTGTCCAATATCCGGTGGATAAAATCATCATAAAATACACCATATTTTGAGCTAAGCTGTTGATTAACTGCATCTATATTTCTATTTTTCCCGGCAAAGAGTTCGTTATCAAATCTTTCAATCCTGATATTTACCTGTATATTACTTACATCGGGCCTATTGTTATGTGTGCAGGAAATAAATGTGATGGCAAACAGAAAAATTAGATAAATTTGCCAGTGTTTTACGTTATAAGTCATGTAGAACAAATATATATAAACAGCTATAGCATGAAAAGAATATCGACCATTTTAATTTTGTCTCTTTTAAGTTTCGGCGCCTGGGCGCAAAATTCTCCTTTAACCAGTTATGGTTTCAGATTGGGTTTAACCGCTACACCTACTTTTGGCTGGATCAAGCCCGACCAGGGTAAAACGAATGGTGTTGCTTTAGGTTTTTCTTACGGACTGATTGGCGATTTTAATTTTGCCCCGAACTATAGTTTTTCTACTGCTTTAACCATTACAACCATTAATGGTAAAAGTACTGAGGTGGATCCTTCTAATATCAACCGGCCAACTCCCAATGTTGTTGGGGCGGCGGTACCTGTAGCTTACGATCTGAAATATAAGCTCCAATATTTAGACCTGCCTTTAACTGTAAAACTGAAAACAATAAAAGAAGATGGAATGCGCTGGTATGGCCAGTTTGGCTTATCCAATTCGTTCCTTTTGGGTGCGAAACAGGATGCTGTTGGCGGTGGTACAACAATAAGCAATGCGAAGATAAACGATTATACCAAATTTTATCGTGCCGGATTGATTATCGGTGGCGGTGGTGAGTTTGATGTTTCGGGTAACACCAGCATCGTAGCAGGCCTAACTTTTAATAACGGTTTTACCAATATTGTAACCGATAAAAACAGGACTGTTAAAAATCATTACCTGGCACTTAACTTCGGCGTATTCTTTTGATCTTGATACTTGTCTCTCCATATTTGATACTGATTTCTTATAACTTGATACCAACAGCATGAAAATAGCGCTAGCACAACTCAATTACCACATCGGAAATTTTGAGGCCAATACCAAAAAAATAACAGAACATATCCAACTGGCGAAAGCTAAAGGGGCCGATCTGGTTGTTTTTGCAGAGCTGGCCATTTGCGGCTATCCACCCAGGGATTTTCTTGAGTTTGATGAGTTTATTGTGCTTTGCGAAAACGCGGTTCAGGAAATAGCCAGGCATTGTACCGATATTGCCTGTATTGTTGGTTTGCCAATTAAAAACGAGGTGCTGCAAGGAAAAGATCTGTTTAATGCCGCTTATTTCATCGAAGCAGGAGAAGTGAAGGCTGTGGTAAAAAAAGCACTGTTACCAACTTACGATGTATTTGATGAGTACCGATACTTTGAGCCTGCCACACAGTTTAGCTGTATCGATTTTAAAGGGAAAAAGATTGCCTTAACCATTTGCGAAGACCTTTGGAATATCAACGATAATCCTTTGTATGTATCGAACCCGATGGATGAGCTGATTAAGGAAGAGCCTGATGTAATGATCAATATTGCGGCATCACCTTTCTCTTACACCCACGATGATGAGCGCATTAAAGTATTGGCCGATAATGCAAAAAAATACCATTTACCCGTATTTTATGTAAACCAGGTTGGTGCACAAACCGAAATCATTTTCGACGGGGGCTCGTTGGTTTTTGATGCTGATGGGGCCATCAAAGCCGAAATGAAATACTTTGAAGAAGATCTTCAGGTTTTTGATCTCGAAGAAGTTGAAAATGTACGCAATAAATATCCCCAATCAGAAAGACTTACAGATATTGAGCAGATACTTGATGCATTGGTTTTGGGAATAAAGGATTATTTCAGAAAATCGGGTTTCAGTAAAGCGGTTTTAGGCCTGTCGGGTGGTATTGATTCGGCTGTTGTCTGTGCTTTGGCCTGCAGGGCTTTGGGGCCTGAAAATGTAATGGCGGTTTTAATGCCTTCTAAATTCTCTTCCGA
>NZ_DJDT01000088.1 GCF_002432345.1 Pedobacter sp. UBA5917 | reverse complement strand
ATCTGCAACTGTTTTTTTGATTGCCTGCACTTGGGATTGACCGGCGTTCTTCGGTAAAAACTATTCGGATTTCAAAGCAAGTTAGCAAAGGGCCTTAAAAAGATGTGTCCAAACAGTATGACCAACATCACTGAAACACCTACAAAAACAAAAACCTCCAATGGATAAATCCCATTGGAGGTTTTTGCATCACTTAAAGTGAAAATATTATTCGTTCAATTTTACCAGCGTTTGGTTGATCTGATTTTCGTAAACCTTATCAACGTTTGGAAGACGCATTTTTGCAATGTTGTTTTCAACGTTTAAAGATGGATTTTCTGTTTTGGCAAGTGCCGCTATATCCCTTGTGGTACTCGAAAGCATTTTAAGTGAAGCCAGAAATAACCTGTTGATATTCCTGATTTTCTGCACATCACCATTGGAACTGTAATATTCTAAATTTGCACGCTCGCTATTGCTGTGCTGTACGCTATCTAAAGTAACCAGTTTCTCGGTGATCTGATCCAGCACCTCATCCGATAGTTCCAATCCCTGAATCCCAACAACGCGGTTATTTTTTACGTAATAATCAAGTCCGTTAAATGAAATGATGGTTAAATTATTTCTCTTGAAAATATATTCTGGTTTAGAAAGATTACCGTTTTTATGTTTTTTAGTAGACTCGGTTTTCTGCGCACCCAATCTGTCAATCACATCATTCCCGTTAACCTTTTCTATATTTTCGAATAACGTTGCCTGTTTGTTTTGGTTCTGTTGCGCCATCACCTGTATTGATGATGAAGTAAGTGAGGCGATTAAAAGAAATACCAAAGAAGTTGATTTAGAGGTTTTCATATGGCAAAGATAAAACAATCAAATCTTTTTGTGAACTATTTGTATGTTTAATATTACGTTTTTAAAGCTTTTTTGGAATTTTATTGATGATAAAAATCAACATTTTGATTTAAATGTGTATTTATAATTATACAAAATGAAAGGAAACGTAGTTTTAGTCTTAAAAATATCTTTCAAATCTTATTTCATAATCATGTTAAATGGTTGGTAATTAATGAAAAATTAACATCAGGTTTATATTGCGCCTGTACTTTTGCAGTGTAAAATATTTGGTTAGTATTATACAGGTTTAGTTAGTTGATAATAAAAGGCCTCAATGGATGTTGTGGCCTTTTTGATTTTTCTGCCAAAACAAAAGAATCGGTTTTGCGTTTCTTCCATAAATCAAAGAAACCATTTATGAAAAACATCTTTTTATTATTGCTCTCGGCCATGTTATTATCTAACATAGCCAATGCCCAAAATCCAATTTCGTTAAATCCCGCACCCATAAAAATTGACAAAAAAGCCGATTATACCACCGTTCAACCCTATTACCAGATCGATTTTAGTGCGGCCATGTGTATGTTCGAGGTAAGGGTTAACGATATACCGGTATTTACGCTCGATCTGCCGGCACAAACTTCATCAACCATCCCGATCAATCAGGCCATTTTTCAGAGCGGAAAGCAACAGATTACTGTTAAAGTGCTGCCACTTTCTGGCCAGAAAGTATTAAATCCCAATGCCGCCTTTAAATACAGCATTAAAGTTTATGATGCGGCCAAAAACCTCGATTTTAAAGAACAGTTGCCTGGCGAATATGCTGTTGGAAAAGTGGATCCTGCCAAAAAACAGACTTCGCTAAGTCAAACAGCTACTTTTAATGCCGAAGTACCCTATACGGTTAATGCTTTCCAAACCGGTACCGATCTAAAATCGGTTGTCGGATTGAATGATAAATTACGCCTCGCTTATCAAAAACTGGCCGATTTGATTGCAAAAGGAGATCTGGAGCAACTCAAAAAACTGATTGCGAATAGGGAAGAAGTAGCAGCAGTAACCATGTACCTGAGCAAAGAAGAAAGCGATGGAAGGATGAAGAGTATGCTGGGTGATTTAAAAACGGGTTTTAAAATGCTACCGATCCCGGCAAATGCGCAGGTTAAGCTATCCGGTAACGGCAAAGTAGCCAGTTTGGTTACACCAACCGGCGGTTCGGTAATTAAACTCAGAAACGAAAAAGCCCAGGAAGAAATGGAACTGGAATTTACTTTCTACATTCCGCAGGGCAAAACAGAATTGGAGATTATCTAAAAACAGCTTTTTCATGGCAATACCGTACATTAAGATAAATATTTATTGAATTATTTGTTTATAAATGAATAATCATTTAGTTTTGTCGGAGTTTAGATCAGATCATGCGTACAAGGGATATCAATAAAGAGCAGCTGGTAAAGCAAAAAGCCATCGAAACCATAGTAAAATATGGATTGGAAGGTTTTACCATTAATAAACTGGCAAAAGCCTGCGGTATATCGGTGGGTACGCCTTATGTGTACTATAAGGATAAAGATGATCTGATCGTTAAAATTGTAATGGAAGAAGGGGCAAGGATGGAAGAGGCCATGCTGCTTGATTTTGACCCTGAAGCATCGCTGGAGGATGGGTTGCGCATCCAATGGCGGAACCGCTTTAAATACATGATCGAAAATCCATTGCTCGGACAGTTTTTCGATCAGATTAACAGCTCTACGTACCAGGATCAGTTTTTGAAGATGTTTAACGGCGAAGAGGGAAACTTAATGAGCCTTTTTAAAAAAGACATTACCACCTTTATCCAGAATGTGGTAAAAAGGGGCGAAATGGACGAAATGCCATTCGAGGTGTATTGGTCTGTGGCTTATTCGCCGTTATATTCCCTGCTCCGTTTTCACCACAGGGGAAAGAGTGTAGGTGGAAAACCTTTCCAGATTACCGATGAGATATTATGGGCTGCGTTCGACCGCGTTGTAAGGGCTTTAAAAAACTAAAGCCTTTTTTTGAAACATATTATTAAATAATTATTCATTTAAGAATGGAGAATTTTGATCACATCTTATTGTTTAAAACCAATCTGGAGGCTGCCGATCAGCAGCAGATAGGAGCGCTATTTAAGGAAGAGGGGATAACGGGCTGGAACATCGATCTTGACGATGAAGACCGTGTGCTGCGTGTGGTATCTTACTCTTTAAAGCACAGTTACATTATACAATTAATCAGGGCTTGCGGCTTCGAATGCTGCCAGCTTACTTAAAAAGAAATAAAATGAAAAATAAACAGGATATTATTCCATTTACGGGCTACCAGAAAATTGTGGTATTTATACTGGCCATGACCCAGTTTACCGTTATACTCGACTTCATGATTATGTCGCCATTGGGCGATATGCTGATGAAATCGCTCGATCTTAAACCTGCCGCCTTTGGTGTTGCGGTATCGGCCTATGCTTTTAGTGCCGGTATATCGGGTTTGCTTACTGCAGGTTTTGCAGATAAATTTGACCGTAAAAAGCTTTTGGTGTTCTTTTACTCAGGCTTTATTATCGGCACAGTTTTATGCGGCCTGGCCACCACTTACCCAATGTTATTGGCCGCAAGAATTATTACAGGGCTTTTTGGCGGGGTAATCGGTTCGATTTCGCTGGCCATTATTGCCGATCTTTTTGCTTTGGAACAGCGTGGTAGGGTGATGGGCTTTGTGCAGATGGGTTTTGGTGCAAGTCAGGTGCTGGGCATACCTATTGGTATTTACGTGGCCAATGCCTGGGGCTGGGAATCGCCGTTTTTGTTAACAGCAGGCCTGGGGCTTATTATTGCCATGGTGATTTTACTTAAATTAAAACCCGTTAACCAGCACCTTTTGGTACAGCGCGATACATCGGCATTGAAACATTTATGGCATACGGTTGCCAAACGCGATTACCGGATAGGTTTTGCGGCAACAGCGGTTTTATCGGTTGGCGGTTTTATGATGATGCCTTTCGGCAGTGCATTTGCTGTAAACAACCTGGGTTTAACCAATGCACAGTTACCGATATTATTTATGACTTCGGGTATCTGCTCGTTGGTAATTATGCCGCTAATTGGCCGTTTGAGCGATAAAGTAAGCAAATTTAAACTATTTACCATTGCAACCATATGGTTGATGTTTGTTTGTGTTATTTACACCAATTTATCAACCACGCCATTTTACCTGGTACTTGTTTTTAATGTACTGATGATGATGGGAATGCTGAGCCGTATGGTGCCATCGAGTGCATTAACGAGTGCGGTACCCGATATGGCCGATCGTGGAGCATTTATGAGCATCAACTCATCCTTACAGCAAATTGCCGGTGGCATTGCAGCTACGGCAGCAGGGATGATTGTAGTGCAGAAAACCAAGTTTAGTCCGTTAGAGCATTATAATACCGTAGGTTATGTGGTGGTGGCCATTTCGGCATTGAGTATATTTTTATTGTTCCGCGTGAGCCAGATTATCGCCAGGAAAAACACCGGCAAAACGACTGCGGCGGAGCCAGTGGAAGAAATGGTATTAAGTGAAGGAATTTAACATCCATTATCATTTAATCGGTCATCGATCACAATAAAAGACTTAATAAAACGTCTTAGTATCGCCGAAAGCGGTAATTGTTTTAAAATGATTAGTTTTGCGGCCTGCGGATAAAGCAGAAAAATAATATTGATTTACGGATGGTCTATCATCCTATAAGAAAAAAACTATGGACAAATTTAAAGAAGTACAAAATCTGATCGCTTCGGTTGAGGCAGATGTAACCAAATTTTACGACGGTGGTAATGCTGCTGCAGGTACACGTGTACGTAAAGCCATGCAGGACCTTAAAGTTTTAGCTCAGGATATCAGGGCTGAAGTAACAGAAAAGAAAAATAGCGCGAAATAAATAAATTATTGCGTTTTGGGAAAAATAGAAGCCTTTCGATGTATAATCGGAGGGCTTTTTTGTTGCTCCGTCCGTCATGCTGATCCGATAGCTATCGGATTTATTTCAGTATCTATTATGCAGTTTGCAACATTTTGCTAAGTTCGATAATTATCTTTTTTTTTACGATTTTTTGATTACAACGGTCGTCACCCTGAATTTATTTTAGGGTCTTTAGTGCTAAAAAGATGCTGAAATAAATTCAGCATGACGGATCGATCTAGTCAGGTGCATATAACCGTTATCTTCAATAAGTAACTATGGATCTTAGGTCGTAAAGGTTTATGATTGACTTCTTTTGAGAGTTTGAGACAAAACGTAGAAAGGTTGATCGGTGTTGATGTGGCCATCACAGATTTCTTCTGTTTCTTTGTTGCACACACAAACTAACCAAATGAATACTGTTTTAAAAACCAAACAACATTTTAAAATCCTCGATGGATTGAGGGGAATTGCTGCAATTGCAGTTGTTATTTTCCACTTTATGGAATTTGCCGTTCCCGATTATAAGGATAATTTTATTGCACACAGTTACCTGGCGGTCGATTTTTTCTTTTGCCTTTCGGGTTTTGTAATCGCCTATGCTTACGATAGCAAGGTAGAAAGTATCGGTGTGCTGCGTTTCATACAATCGCGGCTGATCCGTTTGCACCCGCTGGTGCTTATTGGCGCATTGCTGGGGCTGCTTACCTTTATTTTCGATCCTTTTAGTAATTTATATCAGGGTTATGGTTTGGGCAAAACATTGTTGATGTTCCTATCTGCCGGAATGTTGATTCCATACCCGCTGGTGCACGAACGTTATTTTAATCTTTTTCACCTTAATCCGCCTACCTGGTCGCTATTTTGGGAATACATGGCGAATATTTTTTATGTTTTCGTGCTCTATAAGTTTAAGAACCGGTTTTTATGGTTATTGGTTATTATCGCGGCTGTATTACTTGTTTACGAAGCTTATCATGTTGGTAATTTAGCTGTAGGCTGGGGCGGCGACAATTTTTTTGGTGGCGGGGCACGCATTTTTTACTCATTTTTAATGGGGATGCTGGTTTACCGCTCCAACTGGATCATTAAATCGAATATTGGCTTTGTATTGATGGGGCTATTGCTGTTCGGCGTGTTTCTGATTCCTTTTAATGATCGGTTTAACTGGATGATTGATTCGTTTGCCGTGATTTTTTACTTTCCGTTTCTGGTTGCCCTTGGTGCAGGTGCAGATCTTAAAGTATTTTACGATAAAATCTACAGGTTTTTGGGTGATATTTCTTATCCGTTATACATGATCCATTATCCTTTTCTGTGGATTTTTTTAAGTTATGTGGAGGCAAAGAAACCGGCCATGGGCGAAATGGTGATGGTAATTATCATATCTTTATTTTTATTGATTGCTTTGGCTTACCTCATCATGATTTTTGTTGATCAGCCGATCCGTAAATATTTTAATGCCAGGATAAAGAAAAATACAGTTTAACCCATCCCATGAAAGCTTTTGTATCCCTTGTTTTGTTAAGTTTTGTTGCTTCTGTATCGTTACAGGCGCAGGACCTGGATAATATTAAATTTAAAGTTACTACTGCACCGGAGTGGACGAATCTGTTTAACAGAACAAATGGATGGTTCGGGGGCGACGGGATTTACAGCATTCCATTAAATGGGAAAGAATCATCGCCACCTAAAGCGAAAAAGACATTGTTTATTTTTAGCGATAGCATGATCGGGAAGGTAAGCGATGGCAAAATGGAACCCAATGCGATAATGATCCACAATGCAGCTGCGGTGCTGGATTGGAATGAGCCTGATCCCAATAAAATCAGTTTCAGCTGGAAAAAAGCGGATGAAAAACCCGAATCTATCTTCGTACCCAAAACGCCATTAACCCAAACCGGCGATTATTATTGGCTGGGCGATGGTTTTGTAAACCAGGAGCTGGATAATGCGACTTTCATTTTTGGTTATCGCATTAAAAGTACAGGCGGTGGTGCTTTCGGTTTTGCCGAAGTGGGTAATACCTTGATTAAAATTAAAGCCAATGAAGCATTGCCTTTTCAAAATTATGAACAAAAGGATACGCCTTTTTATCTCGACGAGGGTGGCGAAACAGGCTCATTTGGTGCAGGGATATTTGTAAATACGAAACAGGCCGGAGAGGCGAGTGCTGATGGTTACATTTACGTATACGGTACTTTAGGAAAAACCAAGAAACTTTTGGTGGCCAGGGTGTTGCCTAAAGACTTTGAAAACTATAATAAATGGACTTACTGGGACGGAACCAACTGGCAGGCTGATATCAAACAATCAGCTGCAGTAACGGATCAGGTTTCTAACGAACTGAGTGTTTCGCAACTGCCTGATGGAAGATATGCACTGGTGTTTCAGCAGAGTGGTATTGGCAGGCAGATCTGTATGCAGCTGGGCAAAACACCCTATGGCCCTTTTGGTAAAGTAATTAAACTGTGGGATACCTCAGAAGCGATTGAACTGAAGTCATTTTTTACCTACAATGCCAAGGCTCACCCGAGTTTATCAAAAAAAGGGGAGTTGCTGATCAGTTATAATGTAAACTCTTTTGATTTTTTAAAGGATCTGCAAACGCATCCTAATCTTTACAGGCCGAGGTTTATTAAAGTAAAGTTTGAGGGGATGTAGGATGGGAGATGGATGATGTAAAATGGGAGATGGATGATGGAGGTAGCAGGGTGCCTACAGCATGGCGCCAATAGCATGATGCAAATAGCATGGTGGCAATAACACCCTTGCTGTCATCCTGCGGCATGAAGGATCTTTTAATTTCCGCATTAACTCCTGGCTCATCTACCGCCATAACTCCATTATGTACCACTCCGTCATCCCCCGCGATTCGTCATTTCGACTGGAGCAAAGCGGAATGGAGAAATCTATTGGATTATTTTTTTTGCATTGCCTTTCCCACCGCTCAGGCTTGCCTCGGTTCGCCGCCACCGAGGGGGCTCTTTCTTTTCTCTTGATAGAAAAGAAACAAAAGATCAAGGCTTGGATCCTTTCTTGTAAAAAGCTACTGAAATCTTTATTGCGGCAGTATCTAGGCTCTTACCCTTGCTTTGTCCATAGCTCCCGCTTGATCCTGCCTTGGATTGTGGGGTTATGAGGGGATAGTGCAAAGATTTCCGTGCTTTTTCCTACGTTGTCATCCTGAGCGTAGT
>NZ_DJDT01000120.1 GCF_002432345.1 Pedobacter sp. UBA5917 | reverse complement strand
TCGGCTACGCTCAGGAGGTTAATTGGTTAACTGTGATGTAAAATGCAGGGGATAATGTGACTAAGGTTAACTGTATAAACTGGTTAATTGGTTAACTGATGAGTAATTTACAGAATTAACGATATCAGCAACCAACAATCAAACAGTTAATCACTTTAGCATTGGATTTGGCGTATTACGATCAATTAATCAATAACAAATAGCCAGTTTAACGTATGGGGTTAGGTGTATTGCGATCAATTAATCAATAACAAATAGACAGTTTAACGTATGGGGTTTGGCGTATTGCGATCAGTTAACCAATTTAAACAGTTAACCGCTTAACCAATAACCAGTTTTCAGTTGGCAATTTGCAATTAACAATTTAACAATCCAGCAATTAATCAGTTAACCGTTTAACCAATAAAAGAAACTAATTCTTCTTCAACCCCTCATACTTGCCAATATTCGCCGGATCAATTTCTGCCAGCATATTGTAGGCTTTCATGCGCTCCTGTCCGTTAAGTTTGGAAAGTACATTGGTTATTTCCTCAGCCTTTGATGCGAAATAAACATTCGGGAAAATGGAACCCAGTTTTTGTTTATCCATCTGGGCTAACGCTGGGAGGGCAGCGACTATCTGTGTTAAACCTTTATCGTTATCCGTAAGCTGATCTAAGCCGCTTAAATGATAGCTGTAAATAAATGTGCGCAGTTCACCGAAAATAGGGTTCAGCACATTTTCGTTAAACCAAAAACGGTTGCGTAAACCATCGGCAGCTTTCCAGCCTGTATTGCCCGAGGCCTGTGCCAGATTGATAATGTTCTGTGCTTTTTTATAAAAAGGTGTTCCGCCCATTCGGCTAAAGCTGTCTTTATCCATGCCGATAATGGTGTAGGCATAATAAGAGAGTAGGGCACTGATGTTAGAAATAAAATTCTGGTCGGAAAAATCGATTGTAGAACCATCCAGGTAATTGAAATCAAAGTTCTTATCGCTCATATTTAACAGCGTACTGTTGTAAGAACTGTTAAAAACGGGCCGGCTGCTCTGTATCTGTGCCTCGGCCGTGTAGCCAGAGCCACCATCCCACGAGTTGATGGTAATTACAAAACTACATTCAATACGCTCCTGGGGCTTGTAACTTTCGTTACTAAATTTATTGTTGTTTAGAAAATCGCGGATGGTTTTCTGAAGTGCTTCTATGGTAGGTTTGCTAATGTTCGAAACCTGTGGCGCCAATAAAGTTACTCTTGCATTTAGCTCCTGCGCCTTTACTTTCCCGAAACCAACCAATAACAATATCCAAAAAATCTTTTTTATCATTTCGCAATTTTTAAAATGGCAGCACAAATATCCTTAGCTACGTCGGTTTTCGATTTCATCTCGAATACGGTCCGCTCTAATGCTTTGTTAAAAATAGTAATTTTATTGGTATCTGATTTAAATCCTGCGCCCTTATCATTCAAAGAATTTAAAATCACCAGGTCGAGGTTTTTCTTCTCCAGTTTGCCTTTGGCATAATTCTCTTCATCATTGGTTTCCAGGGCGAAGCCAACCAGAATCTGACCTACTTTTTTTAACCTTCCTAAAGAAGCAAGGATATCGGTTGTTTTTTCCAGTTCAAGCACGAGGTCGCTATCCTGTTTTTTGATTTTCTGTGTGGCTACCTGTTTCGGACGATAATCGGCCACAGCGGCACACATAACGGTAATATCAGTTGCGGGGAATACCGAAGAACAGGCTTCGAACATATCCTGAGCACTTACCACATCAATTCTTTTTAAATTTTGAGTTGCTTTTTGGGCTGTAGGTCCGGCAATTAGAGTAACATCGGCACCTAGTTTTGCCAGTTCATCAGCAATAGCAAAACCCATTTTACCCGAAGAATGATTACCAATAAAACGTACAGGATCAATTGCCTCGTAAGTAGGACCTGCGGTAACCATCACCTTTTTACCAAATAAAGGCGACGCCTTTTTAATCGTATTATCCAGAAAAGAAACAATTTCTTCAGGTTCGGCCATGCGGCCCTCGCCCCAAAGTCCGCTTGCCAATTCGCCATTGCCAGGTGCAATAACCGTATTACCAAAGCTAACAATCCGTTCGATATTACTCTGGGTAGTTTCGTGTTTCCACATATCGAGGTCCATTGCCGGGGCAACATAAACCGGGCATTTGGCCGAAAGGTAAACTGCAGTTAGCAAATTATCGCATATCCCTGTAGCAAGTTTCGCCAGCGTGTTGGCACTTATCGGGGCAATGATGATGAGATCGGCCCAAAGGCCAAGTTCAACATGGTTGCTCCACACACCGGTTTCTTCTTCGAAGTATTGGGTGTAAACGGGGTTTTTAGAAAGCGTAGCAAGGGTAAGTGGTGTAATGAAATTAGCACCATCAGGGGTAAGAATAACCTTAACGTTTGCACCGGCTTTAACAAGCAGCCGAACCAAAAATGCCGACTTATATGCTGCGATGCTACCGCAAACGCCAAGGATTATATTTTTATTTTCTAGCATAGGGTACAGTGCATGGGGCATAGAGCATTGATATGCTTACAAAACTGCGCCATGCTCTTTGCCCTCTGCTAATTATTTTTGTTCTTTAGCAGGATTTCTGTGATAAATTTTCTCGTTCAAAAATTCATCAATAGCAACCAAAACAGGTTTAGGCATACGCTCGTAGTGCTTGCTGATTTCGATCTGCTCACGATTTTCGAAAATTTCTTCCAAATTATCGTTGCTTGATGCAAATTCTGCCAATTTACCGTGTAACTCCTCTTTAACGTTGTTCGAGATCTGATTTGCCCTTTTAGCAATAACCACTAACGATTCGTAAAGGTTATCAGTAGTTCTATCTAAATCGTGTACGTTTCTGGTTACTGTAGTATTTGGTACAGCAGGTTTGTTAGTATTCATGTATTAATTGTTTTTAATATTCGTATTATCTGCTTTTGTTGGTTTATTAGAAAGGGTATCTTTCAATTTACCCGTTCTGATCAACATCTGCTTGTATTTTTCCTGATCGGCTGCATATAAGGCCAATTCTTGCTTAGTAAGTGCAATACCTGTTTCAACATCAGTTTTAAGGTCTTTTGCTTCTTTAGTCCATTTACTATCAGGGTGGTTTTCCGTAAACTCGGTGTATAAATTAAGCGCCTCGTTATAACGGTCTTCCTGACGGATCACATAGCTGTTTTTTGCGTATAAATATTGTGCTTTGATCATCAGAAAATCCATTTCTTCAGCATATTTAATGTCTGGAAAATCCCTCTGTGCATTCTTTAAAGCAATAACGGCAGCCCTGTAATTATCTACGTTACTCGGGCCGGTAGTTAAATACATTTTTGCGTTTTCAAAAGCTTTATCTTCTAATTTACCCCTTAAAGTAGCAATATATTTACCTGCTGCAGCAGCACGGTCGCTGGTAGGGTATAAGTTGATGAACAATTGTAACGCATCAATAGCTTTATAGGTATTTTCCTGGTCTAAAGAGAAACTTGGCGATTCTAAATAGAAACAGTAAGCACCCATGTACCTGGCTTCTTCTGCATTTTTACTGGCTGGGTAAGTATCCGCAAAGCTTTTAAACTGGTACCTTGCAGTAGTATAATCACTTAATCTATATAGTGTGTAAGCATAATAATAGTTCAGATCCTCAGCTTCTGCACGGCCACGGTATTTTTGAGAAAGGTCCTCAAAAAGCACCAATGCTTTACTGTAATCGCGTTTATTATACAAACGAAGGGCCTCCTGGTACTTTTTTGCAACATCGTTACTCGCTCTCAATTTCTCGAAACGACTTTTACAACCCGCAATACCCAGAGCGGCAACAAATACTAAAATAATTAAGTGTTTAACTTTAAACATTCTGCAAAGATAATTAATAATACGATAACATCAATAAAAACAATTCGCCGCTAAGCTATGCAAAGCAATTCAGTACAATATAACAGTTAACAAATTTTAACATATATAAGGATAGCTATTATACTATATAGTGTTTGCTTTTCCTTTTTCAGTAAATCAGGTTCCGTGCTACTATATATGTAATGGTATTGCTATTAGCTTGGGCTGCTACTTCCGAAGTTTGATTAGGGTAGCGCGGGTGGGATAACTTCGGAAGTCTAAAATATCTTCTTTTTCAGTAAATCAGGTTCCGTGCTACTATATAGGTGTGTTCCTGCTATCCACTGCAAAGCCTTTCCCGATGAAAAATCGGGATTCGGGTTTTCCGCTGCTATCAGGTTTAGGTGGCCACACCTTCCGAAGTTTCAAGGGATGGGAGTGCCGGCCAACTTCGGAAGTTTAGCCGATTTCTTTACTCCAGCCGTCATCCTGAACTTGTTTCAGGATCTATTTAAACCTATCAGGTTTCGCAAACCTGATAGGTTTTGGCAGCCTCAAACACAGATTTCTTCAAAAAGTTTTGCCAAAGGAAAAAAAAATCCTGCTGTAAACCATCAACTTACGTTAAACCGTCCGGTTAATTGTAAATAATCTTTGCAGGGGCAG
>NZ_DJDT01000006.1 GCF_002432345.1 Pedobacter sp. UBA5917 | reverse complement strand
GCCACGGATGCACAGAAAACACGGAAAGTTATTGCACTACACATCCTATTATAACACACCCGTCATTAAACCTCAAATAGCAGCACGGGCCCTTATTAACTAAACCTGATCGAAACGAACATGATCCCGATTTTTCATCGGGTGAATAAAGTGGAGAGCAGGACCAGCCCAAACCGATAAGAACAGAACCTTGCTTTCCAAAACAACAAAGCTATTAAACACTGATTTACAATAAATTAACCAAACAAATCACCCTCCACCCGGGTTTGTATCCCCACGAATCATTTTTATTTTGCCACGGATGCACGGAAAACACGGAAAAGTTATTGCATTACATATCTTATTATAACCCATCCGTCATTAAACCCCAAATAGCAGCACTGGCCCTTGTTAACTAAACCTGATCAGAACGAACACGAGAGCAACGAGTAAAGTGGAGAGCAGGACTAACCCAAACCGACGAGAACAGAAACCTGCTTTCCAAACAATTAAAGATAGCGCCTATTACCTATTGTTTTACAACACTTTATCAAAACTACCCATCCTATTTTTTTCTAAAAACAATTTGTGCTCTTTTTTTGTAGTTAGGCTATCCGTTTCCCTACAGTAAAAATATTTTTATTAAAGATTAATTCTCGATTTAAAATTACATTTTTGCAAAAATTATTTAAAAGTAAATGCAGAGTTACTCAGAATTTCTCGATCTAAGCGTTGGCTTTCCACAGGAAGGCTTTGATGTTTTGGATGATGAATTATATTTTCAGGATTTAAACCTGATGGAAATGATCGAAACTTACGGTACGCCCCTACGTTTCACCTACTTGCCTTTGGTGAGCAAGAAAATTCAACAGGCGAAGATCCTTTTCCAGACTGCCATTTTAAAGAACAATTACCGTGGCGATTACAAATATTGCTATTGCACCAAAAGTTCGCACTTTAGGCATATTGTTGAGGAAGCACTAAAAAATAACATCCACCTCGAAACTTCTTCGGCTTTTGATATGCCAATGGTTGATGCCCTTGAGAAAAAAGGACATTTAACTAAGGATACCACCATCATCTGTAATGGTTTTAAAACCTACCAGTACAAGCAATATATTATTGATATGTTGCATGATGGATATAAAAACATCATCCCGGTTTTGGATAACAAGGAAGAATTTAACCTTTATGATGATGAAGTAGAAATGGATGAGCCCTGCAACCTGGGTATCCGCATTGCAGCAGAGGAACAGCCCGATTCGCAGTTTTATACTTCGCGTTTAGGTGTTCGTATGGAAGATGTAATTGATTTTTACAACAATAAAATCGTCCACAACCCCAACTTTAAGGTTAAGTTATTGCACTTTTTCATTAACTCGGGTATTACCGATTCGCCGTATTACTGGAACGAGCTGGAAAAATATGTAACACTTTACTGCAAATTCAAAAAAATCAATCCTGATTTAGATACACTGGATATTGGTGGTGGTATGCCATTTAAAGATTCACTGGTTTTCGATTTCGACTACGAATATATGGTAAACGAGATTGTTAAAAGGATCAAGGAAATCTGTGCCATCCACGAGGTTATGGAACCGGATATTATTACCGAATTTGGCAAATATACCGTTGCCGAAGCATCAGGCATTCTTTATAAAGTATTGGGCCGTAAACAACAGAACGACCGCGAGCGCTGGTTGATGCTGGATGGTTCTTTCATCACCAACTTACCGGATGTTTGGGCACTGAACCAAAAATATATCTTATTACCGATCAACAATTGGGATGCCGAATACGAACGTGTTAACTTGGGTGGTATTACCTGCGATGGACAGGATTACTACAATCAGGAAGCACACATGAACAGTGTATTTATGCCAAAAACGCGTAAAGTTCAGTATCTGGGCTTCTTCCATACTGGTGCTTACCAGGAGGTATTGAGCGGTTATGGTGGTATCCACCACTGTTTATTGCCTAGTCCGAAACACGTACTGATCCGCAGGAACCGTGATGAAAGCTTCAATTTCGAGGTTTTCGGCGAAGAGCAGAACAGTAAACAGGTGTTGAAGATATTGGGTTACTAATTTAGTTTTCAGTTGGGACACACCCCAAAAACGTAAAATTTTATATCTTTTTATAAATACCCCGGTTTTTTAAACTGGGGTATTTTTTTTATATTTGAGTATGGCGCGAGAACAGATTAAATTATTTGATCGGATCATTTCTACAGATGGTTTGATGGGTGGAAGACCTACAATACGTGGGTTAAGATTTCCAGTTTCTGATGTACTAGAATTATTGGCAAGTGGCATGAGTGAAGAACAAATCCTAGAGGAACATCCCATCCTCGAAAAAGAAGATATTAGGGCTGTTCTTTTATATAGTGCACAAAAGGTAGATGAGGATTTAATGTATGAATAATTGGGAAATTTGGACCGACACCAATATATCCCCTATTATTGCCAAGTGGCTTTCAGAATACACAATTTATAAAACCAAATCTTCTTTTAGTCTAAACTTACATTCAGTAGACGATTTGACCATTTTTAGAATGGCTCAAATTAGAAAGGATGTCATAATTATTTCTAAGGATTCAGATTTCAAAGAATTAATCGATTGGTTTGGCGCTCCTCCTAAACTTATCCTTATTAAAGTTGGAAATTGTTCAAACAAACTACTTTGGGAAAAATTAAAACCAAAGATTAATTCAGCATTAGAAGTACTCTTGAGTAAAAAAGAAGAAGTTAATGTAGTTAGTATCACATAATAAATTTAAAAATGCAATTCGGTAAAGTAGAAGACCCTTCGATTATAGATTATACACTTCCGGCTGATGCCACTGAAACAGCTGCAATATTAAAAGCAAATAAAGATAAACAGGCTTTTAAAGCTTATGTGGGCTGCGCAAAATGGAACAAAACTGATTTAAAAGGTTTTTATCCAAAAGGAACCAAGGATGAATTAACCTACTATTCTACACAGTTTAATTCGATAGAACTAAATGCCACCTTTTATGGCATGCCTACAAGCGAGCAGGTAATTACGTGGACGCAAAAAACACCTGCCGATTTTAAGTTTTTTCCAAAGCTAACCAATACCATCAGTCACTTTAAAAGATTGATCAACGTTAAAGAACCGGTTGAGCAATATTGCGATGCGATTAGTAATTTTGAGGATAAACTGGGCATGGCCTTTCTTCAGCTTCATGATAATTTTAAACCAAAAGATTTCGAAAGGTTAAAAATCGTCATCAACGAATTCCCAAAGGTAATTCCCTTGGGCGTTGAGGTTAGGAACACGGAATGGTTTACCAACCCGGCCATTGCCGACGAATTTGCCAAACTTTTCGAAGATAACGGCGTGGCCAATATCATTGTAGATACTTCGGGCAGAAGGGATATGTTACACATGCGTTTAACTACACCAACCGCTTTTGTACGTTTTGTAGGTGCCAATGATGACGAAATCGATAAAAAACGCCTGGATGACTGGATCGAAAGGATTGTAAGCTGGAAAGAACAGGGTTTACAGAACCTTTACTTCTTTGTACACCAGAATGTTGAGCTTTCATCGCCTTTATTTTCTGCTTATTTTACCGATAAACTGAATAAAGCAGTCGGAACCGATTTAAAAATACCGGTAATGGCCAATCAGGCTTCGCCTGGCTTGTTTTAAATGATATCTAAACCTATCAGGTTTTCGAAACCTGATAGGTTTGAAATTGCTAGTCGAGATTTACAATCTCTTCTCAATGAGCTGTGGATTTGCAATCCACCTTAAAGGATTAAAAATCCTTAGTTCTAAAATCGGGATTACAAATCCCGACTAACACTCGCTATGTTTCGTGTCGCCACGAACCATTTTCTAAAAACCTATATTTTCCTATAAACCGTTTCCGTTGCTTTTGCCTCTTCCCCTTCAGGCGAAACATTATACGCAGTTAACACAAACTCATCACTTCCAACAATTTCTAAAGTGGTACGCCAGCCCCAAAGCTGCTCCCCATATTCCGGGCTGCCATATTCGCCAAAAACCGAAAAGCCATTTGCTATAGCTTCTCCGCTCGAAAGCATAATCTGCGTACCCATGTGGAAACTATCCACCCAGTTGGTGGTAAACCTCTGGTACGGAATATCGAAACCGATAATCATTTTGCCTTCAAAAGATTTTCCCTCCAAACTTCCTTGATAATCAACCGAAATAAAACGGCTACCTAAAATGGAAGTAATCTGAGCCTCACACGGAGATTCGTCTGCCAGAACATCCTTTTCGAACCATGTTTTGGTTGTTCCCTGCCAATTTCCAATTAAAGTTTGAAGCTGTTTGTGAGCGCCATCCGCTAAAGATTGCTCGAATTTACTTTTTGCCATCATCAAAGCTATAGAATATAGTTGTAATGTTAAATCATTTATCTACAGGATTATGAAATGAAAATTGTAAATTGTTTTACAGAAAAAATTCATGTATGCTAAAAACGTTAGATCTCAATCAGGTAATGGTTATCGATATCGAAACTGTTCCGCAATACCCGTCATTTCAGGATGTTCCCCCGCATTTTCAGGAACTCTGGGAGCAAAAAACACATTATCAGCGAAGCGCAGACCAAAGTCCTGAAGATTTTTACGAAAAAGCAGGTATTATGGCCGAATTCGGTAAAATCATCTGCATCAGTTTAGGGATTTTTAATGTGCAGGATCAATCTCATTCTTTGCGGATCAAATCTATTTTTGGTCACGATGAAAAAGAAATGCTTTTGCTGTTCTCCGGTCTTTTAAGCAAACAAGCGCCAAATTTAATGTTCTGTGCACATAACGGAAAAGAGTTCGATTTCCCTTATTTATGTCGCAGATTATTGGTTAACGGCATAGAAATCCCGGTTCAATTACAGCTTTCGGGTAAAAAACCATGGGAAGTAAACCATATCGATACCATGGAACTCTGGAAATTCGGCGATTACAAACACTTTACTTCATTAAATCTATTGGCAGCTATTTTGGATATCCCAACCCCCAAAGATGACATTAACGGTTCGCAGGTAAGGCAGGTTTACTACGAAGAGAAAAACCTCGAACGCATAGTTACCTATTGCCAGAAAGATGTAATTACTACTGCACAAGTGCTGTTAAAATTTAAAGGAATGAATATAATTTCAGCAGAAAACGTTACCATTGTAACCTAAATGATGATCGAAGTAAAACTGGAAATTCCAAAATATGATAGAGAGGTAGGATTGCAATCTAGCTGGGTAGATGGATTCATACTTAAAACGGACATTATTGAAAATCAAATCCAAATTCAGGCGAATAAAGCAGGGCTCATTTCTCTTGCAAAACAGCTACTTTCCTTAGCACAAGATGAAACCCCAATTGGTTGTCACTATCATTTAGACGACTATAACAGTTTGGAAGTGGGTTCAATTGAGCTTATTATTTCAAAAATCTGATGCTAAACGTAGAAAACCTAAATATCGATTTTTATTACCAGGAAGAAAAAACATGGTTTAAAGCTGTAAAACAGATCAGTTTTAATGTAAAAAAAGGAACAGTTTTAGGTATTGTAGGCGAATCGGGCTCCGGGAAATCGGTTACCTCTTTTTCTATTATGCGTTTGCACGATGAAAAAAGCGCAAAAATTACAGGTGATATCGATTTTGAAAATATCAGTCTGCTTAATCTCGGCACGAATGAAATCCGCCAGATCAGGGGCAACCAGATTTCAATGATCTTTCAGGAACCTATGACTTCCCTCAACCCTGTTTTTACCTGTGGCGATCAGGTGGCCGAAGCCATTATATTGCACAGGAAAGTAGATAAAACCGAAGCCAAAAAACTTACTATTGCTCTTTTTAACGAGGTACAGTTACCCCGCCCCGAAAAAATATTCGATAGTTATCCGCACCAGATTTCTGGCGGACAAAAACAACGGGTAATGATTGCGATGGCATTAAGCTGCGATCCAAAACTATTGATTGCCGATGAGCCTACCACCGCATTGGATGTAACCGTTCAAAAAACCATTCTCCAGTTGCTCTTAAAACTGAAAACCGAACGGGATATGGCCATGATCTTTATTTCGCACGATTTAGGTGTGGTAAACGAAATTGCCGACGAAGTTGCAGTAATGTACAAAGGCGAAATTGTTGAGCAGGGACCGGCAAAATCTATTTTCGAAAATCCGCAACATCCCTACACCAAAGGTTTGCTCGCCTGCCGTCCTTCCCCTGCCCTCCAGTTAAAGAAATTACCTGTAGTAGCCGATTTCCTTACCGGAAAAATTGACGATGCCTCAGCACATTTACAGTCCTCAAACCAGTTAACCGAAGTTGAAATTTCAACACGCAGAGAAAAACTCTATGCACAACAACCTTTACTTCAGATAAAAAACCTCTGCACCTGGTATCCCATAAACAATGGTCTGTTCGGAAAAACCACCGACTATGTAAAAGCCGTTGACCAATTGAATTTTGAGGTTTTCCCGGGAGAAACGCTGGGATTAGTTGGCGAATCAGGCTGTGGCAAAACCACCTTGGGGCGTACCATTTTAAGATTGATACAGCCAACTTCTGGTCAGATTATTTTCAATGGACAAGACATTACCCATATTAGCAAAACTGATCTACGTAAACTAAGGAAAGATATCCAGATCATTTTTCAGGATCCTTATGCCTCTTTAAACCCAAGGTTAAGCATTGGTCAATCTATTTTAGAGCCCTTACAGGTCCATAAACTACACCGCAATGATGCCGAACGCAAACAGAAGGTATTAGAGCTACTCAATAAAGTAGGCTTAAAAGAAGAACACTTTAACCGCTACCCGCACGAATTTAGCGGCGGACAAAGACAACGTGTTGTTATTGCCAGGGCTTTGGCACTAGAACCTAAATTTATCATCTGCGACGAATCCGTTTCTGCCCTTGATGTTTCCGTACAGGCACAGGTTTTAAACCTCATCAGAGATCTCCAACAGGAATTCGGGCTCACCTATATCTTCATCTCCCACGATCTGGCCGTAATAAAGCATATTTCAGATCGCATTTTAGTAATGAACAAAGGAAAAATCGAAGAAGAAGGTTTCCCTGAGCAGATATTTAATGCGCCGAAAGCAGCGTACACAAAAAAACTAATTGAGGCTATTCCGGGTAATTGATGTAAAATGGAAAATGTGAGATGGAAAATGGTGTTCATAGTTCATAGTTCATAGGATGGAAATGCTTCTGGAAAAAGGTTTAAAATGCAAGATTATTTATCGGGGATGGTTTATGGATAATAGTCATCTTACCTACCCCACATTACTCATTAACAACGAATTATTAACTCAGGATGCAGTAGGGCAATTTGCTATACTAATGAACAAATGACAAATGGAGTTTTTAAAAGTCTGATTATCGACGTTGGAAGTTTTGGCTACCCAACACAGTTAACCAATTTAAACAATTAACCGATTAACCAGTTAACAGTTTTCAACCAACAATCTAGCCATCTAACAATTGAACAATCGGGTTTACAGTTAACCCCTGAGCGTAGTCGAAGGGTAAACAATTAACCGATTAACCATTTTTCAGCCAACAATCCAGCCATTTAACAATTAAACAATCTCGTTTACAATTAGCCACAATTCCACCAATGAACGAATGAACCAGTGAACAAATGAACCATCTAAATCCCCCATCTTACATATTTTCTGTATCTTCGATAAATTCAGTATAGCGTATGGCAAAGAAAAAATCGGCAAATATAAAATTGGTTCTGAATCAATTGGTTAGTGATGTTTTTGAAAAGAACAGTAATCAAGTGCTAAATTACAAGCAGGTTTCGGCCAAATTAAATTTGAACGATCAGGAGTCGAGAGAAACCATTCTCGAGATCTTAAAAGAGGGGAAAAATGCAGGAATTTTCATAGAACCCCAAAAAGGTAAATTTAAACTTAAAGAGTTACAGAATTTCATTATCGGTACGGTTGATATGACCGCCGATGGTTCGGCTTACATTGTTCCGGAAGACGAGTTTGAGAAAGACATTTTTGTTGCTCCCCGCAAACTCAAAAATGCCTTACATGGCGATACCGTTAAAGCTTATGTTTTCGCCAAGAAAAGTGGTCGCAAAAATGATGGTGAGGTTGTGGAGATCATTAAAAGGGCAAAATCAGATTTTACAGGGGTAATTAAAATTTCCGATCGTTTTGCATTTGTAATCGCAGATGATAAGAAAATGATGCACGATATTTTTGTGCCTTTGGCCGATACCCACGATGCCCGAAACGGTCAGCGTGTATTGGTAACCTTATCTGATTGGCCTGAAAGTGCCAAAAACCCGATCGGCATTGTTAAACATGTACTCGGCAACCAGGGTGAAAACAATACCGAAATGAACGCGATTTTGGCCCAGTATGGTTTTCCATTGGAATTTCCACCTCAGGTAGAACGCGAAGCAAATGCGATCCCTGAAGAAATACCTGCCGCCGAAATTGCGAAAAGAAAAGATTTTAGAAATATATTAACCTTTACCATAGATCCGGCTGATGCAAAAGATTTTGATGATGCCATTTCTTACCAAAAACTGCCTAACGGAAATCACGAAATCGGCGTGCACATTGCCGATGTTTCGCATTACGTAATCCAGGGTACAGAGTTGGATAAAGAAGCTTACAGCCGTGCTACTTCGGTTTACCTCGTTGATCGCGTAATTCCGATGCTTCCCGAGCGTTTAAGTAATGGTGTATGTTCATTACGTCCACATGAAGACAAACTCTGTTTTGCAGCAGTTTTCGAACTCGATGAGCAGGCGAATATCCAAAATGAATGGTATGGGCGTACTGTGATCCACTCTGACAGAAGGTTCAGTTATGAAGAAGCACAGGAAGTAATTGAGAACAAGGCAGGTGATTATGCTACCGAAATCCTGAAATTAAATGAACTGGCTTATATCCTCCGCGACCGCAAATTTAAAAACGGAGCGATCAGTTTCGAAAGTACCGAGGTTAAATTCAAGCTTGATGAAACCGGAAAACCGATCGGTGTTTATGTTAAAGAACGTAAAGATGCCCATAAACTGATCGAAGATTATATGTTGTTGGCTAACCGTAAAGTGGCCGAATTTGTTGCAAAAAAAGTGAAGGGTAAAAACAAACTTACCTTTGTTTACCGCGTACATGATTCGCCGAATATGGAAACCCTTACTACTTTCGCCACTTTTGCTGCCCGTTTCGGTTACAAGGTAAATACCAAATCAGATAAGGAAATTGCTAAATCTTTAAATAGCTTAATGGCTGATGTGGAAGGTAAAAAAGAACAGAATATCCTTACCTCACTGGCCATCCGATCGATGGCTAAGGCCATTTATTCAACAAAAAAGACCAGTCATTACGGTTTGGCTTTCGAATATTATACCCATTTTACTTCCCCTATCCGCCGTTATCCCGATGTTATGGCGCACAGGCTTTTACAAACCTATCTGGATGGTGGTAAATCAGCAGATGCCGAAGCCTACGAA
>NZ_DJDT01000313.1 GCF_002432345.1 Pedobacter sp. UBA5917 | reverse complement strand
GGAATGCCTAAACGGATTACGTTGGCGTTGTAACCATGATCGGCCATAAACTCTAACACTGCAGAGCCTATTCCGCCTGGTAACGAGCCATCTTCTACTGTGATTACATGTTTATATTTGGCAAATACTTCGTGTAATAAAGCTTCATCTAGCGGTTTAACAAAACGGAGGTCGTAGTGCGCTGGATAAAAACCTTCGCTGTTCAATTCTGCACGTGCTTCAACTGCGAAATTACCTACATGGCCAATGGTTAGTAAAGCTACATCCTCTCCATCACATATCTTACGTCCTTTGCCAATTTCCAAAGCCTTAAAAGGCCTTTTCCAATCTGGCATTACACCATTACCACGTGGATAACGAATTACAAATGGGCCAACATTTTCCTGTTGTGCCGTAAACATCAGGTTACGCAGTTCTTCTTCATTCATAGGCGAAGAAATAACCAGATTAGGAATACACCGCATATAAGCAATATCATAAGCACCGTGGTGTGTGGCACCATCTGCACCAGCCAGGCCTGCCCTGTCTAAACAAAAAACCACATTCAGTTTCTGGATGGCTACATCGTGGATCACCTGATCGTACGCCCTTTGCATAAAGCTCGAATAGATATTGCAGAAAGGAACTAAACCTTGTGCAGCTAAACCGGCAGAAAAAGTTACCGCATGCTGCTCGGCAATCCCAACATCAAATGCGCGCTTTGGCATCGCTTTCATCATAATATTTAATGATGAACCTGATGGCATGGCTGGGGTAATACCCACAATTTTATCGTTAGCCTCGGCAAGTTCTACCATGGTATGTCCGAAAACATCCTGATATTTTGGCGGCTGAGGTTTATCAGGAACACTCTTTTTAATTTCACCAGTAATCTTATCAAATAAACCTGGAGCATGCCACTTGGTTTGGTCTTTTTCGGCCAAGGCAAAGCCTTTACCCTTTACAGTAATGCAATGCAAAAGTTTAGGACCTGGTATGGCCGATAAATCTTTAATAACTTGGGCCAGACGTTTTACATCATGTCCATCAACAGGACCGAAGTACCTAAAGTTTAAGGCTTCAAATAAATTGCTTTGTTTAAGCAGCGTTCCCTTAATGCTTTTCTCTATCTTTTTAACATATTTATGCGCATTCGGACCCAATTTAGAAAGTCCTGTAAGCACCTGAGAAATATCATCACGGAAACGGTTGTACGATTTCGAAATGGTAATGCTAGTTAAATATTCTTTAAGCGCACCTACATTCGGATCGATTGACATGCAGTTATCATTCAGGATTACAAGCACATTGCTGTTTTCGATCCCTGCGTGGTTTAAGCCTTCAAAAGCTAAACCAGCTGTCATGGCACCATCGCCGATAACGGCAACATGTTGCCTGTCTGTTTCGCCTTTTAACTGCGAGGCAACTGCCATACCCAATGCAGCAGAAATAGAGGTTGATGAGTGGCCAACGCCAAACGTATCATATTCGCTTTCCGAAATTTTCGGGAAACCACTAATACCACCATATACACGATTGGTGTGGAACAGATCTCTACGGCCGGTTAAAATTTTATGGCCATAAGCCTGATGACCTACATCCCATACCAATTTATCATAAGGCGTATTTAGCGCATAATGGAGCGCAACCGTTAATTCAACAACGCCTAAACTGGCGCCAAAATGACCACCGTTTACGCTTACTACATCAATAATATATTGTCGTAATTCCTGACTTATCTGTTCTAAGTCAGTTTCGCTATATTGCTTCAAATCAGCGGGATAGTTGATTTTTGATAGCAGAGGGCCAGCTTTTACTTGCATTCGAAATTTATGGTAAAAAACAAGATACAAAGTAAGGTAATTTTGTTTTAATATAGAAGAGAAAAATGATTGTTTATTATTGATGGTTAAGCGGTTAGTGATTAGTGGGTTAGCGGTAAGCGTTTTGCGGAATACGTTAAAAATACCTTTTCATTTGAGCTAAAGGCCAGATTGTTAAGACCTGAAATTTTCGCTATGTTTGTCCCTCCAAATGCAGGCAGAGAATTTTGAAATAAAGCTTCCGGTATTCGAAGGTCCCTTCGATCTGTTGCTGTTCTTTATCGAACGCGACGAACTTAATATCCAGGATGTAGAGATTGCAAAAATTACAAACGATTTTTTGGCTTATATCCATCAATTACTTGCTTTAAATGTAGAAGTAGCCAGCGAGTTTATTTTGGTTGCAGCAACCTTAATGCGTATTAAATCTAAAATGCTCCTGCCAAGGATCGAAGTTGATGAAGCCGGTAACGAAATTAATGCCGAACAGGACCTTATCGCCCGACTGATCGCCTATAAGCAGTTTAAATCTGCTGCCGAAGAAATGAAAGTTTTTGAGGAAGAACGTTTAAAGCAGGATCAACGGGGCAATATTGCATTCGATCTTACCCAAGCTGCCGCATCTTCTTCCCATCAGGACGAGCTTTTGTCATTGGATCTCTATAAACTTTTAACCGTGTATCACCGCACCATGCAGAAATATGAACTGCGCAGCGAAGAGGTTAAACATACCGTGGTTCAGTATCCCTACACCATCGAACAGCAGAAACATTTTATTGCCAATTTGCTCGATATCAATAAACAGATTGATTTTGCTTTAGTACTTAAAAATTCGGAGAATAAAGTGCATTTCGTTTATAATTTCCTGGCTATTTTAGAAATGCTGCAGCAGCAGATCGTGGAAATCACCATCGGAAGCGGCTTTAACAACTTTAATGTGAAAGCATTATCTTAAACCGGCCTGAATTCAATTTGAAATTCTTACTTTTGCAAAAAAAATACAAACCTAAATATACAATGACACGCGACAACCAAATTTTTGAACTTATCGATAAAGAATTAAACCGCCAGGAGCATGGTTTAGAGCTTATTGCATCAGAAAACTTTGTAAGCAAGCAGGTAATGGAAGCTGCCGGATCGGTATTAACCAACAAGTATGCCGAAGGCTTACCGGGAAAACGTTACTATGGCGGTTGCCAGGTAGTAGATGTGGTAGAGCAGATTGCTATCGATAGGGCAAAAGAATTGTTCGGTGCTGCGTGGGTAAATGTTCAGCCGCACTCTGGTGCACAGGCCAATGCGGCAGTAATGCTTGCTGTTCTGCAGCCGGGCGATAAAATATTGGGTTTCGATCTTTCTCACGGAGGTCACTTAACCCATGGCTCGCCTGTTAACTTTTCAGGTAAATTATATCAGCCATTATTTTACGGTGTTGAAAAAGAAACCGGGTTAATCGATTATAAAAAACTGGAAGAAGTTGCTTTAGCCGAAAAACCTAAATTGATCATCTGTGGTGCATCTGCTTACTCGCGCGAGTGGGATTATGCATTTATCCGTTCGGTAGCAGATAAAATTGGGGCTTTGGTTTTAGCAGATATTTCTCACCCAGCCGGTTTAATCGCCAAAGGTTTATTGGCCAACCCGCTTCCACATTGCCATATCGTAACTACTACTACGCATAAAACTTTACGTGGTCCTCGTGGTGGTATGATTATGATGGGACAGGATTTCGAGAACCCATGGGGATTAAAAACGCCAAAAGGCGAAATCCGTTTAATGAGCAATTTACTTGATATGGCAGTTTTTCCGGGTACACAGGGTGGCCCGTTAGAGCACATTATCGCAGCCAAAGCAATCGCTTTCGGCGAAGCTTTAAGCGATGAGTACGGAACATACATTAAACAGGTTGCGGCCAATGCACAGGCAATGGCCAAAGCATTTGTGGCTAAAGGTTACGGTATTATTTCTGGTGGTACCGATAACCATTTAATGTTGATCGATTTGCGCAATAAGAACATCACCGGTAAAGTAGCTGAAAATGCATTAGAAAAAGCAGAAATCACCGTGAACAAAAACATGGTTCCATTTGATGATAAATCGCCATTTGTAACTTCTGGTATCCGTGTAGGTACAGCAGCAATTACTACCCGCGGTTTAAAAGAAGCAGAAATGGAGCAGATTGTTGAATTAATCGATAGGGTTTTAACAAATCCGGAAGATGAAAACAATCTAAATACGGTTAAAGCCGAAGTAATCAAACTGGTAAGCGCATTTCCACTTTATAAATAAGTATAACTAATTCGATTTAGTAATCATATATTAAAAGCAGTTACATTAATTTGTAGCTGCTTTTTCATTTAACAAAAGTTCTTTATGTGTTGATGCTGCAAAACAAACGTTTGTTTTATATATTTGGCGAATTAATGTAAGATAATTTATGTGTGGAATTGTAGGCTATATTGGCTATAGAGAAGCTTGGCCAATTGTACTTAAGGGACTTAAAAGGTTGGAATATCGTGGCTACGACAGTGCAGGAATTGCATTGATGAACGATAGCGGAGAACATATCTATAAAAAAGCCGGTAAAGTTGCTGTTCTGGAAGAATTTGCCGAAGATCAGGATAAAACCGGGACAATTGGCATGGGGCATACGCGTTGGGCAACCCATGGTGTTCCATCCGATCGTAACTCACATCCGCATACCTCAAATAATGGCAAACTTTCTATTATACATAATGGTATTATCGAAAATTACGCTACGTTAAAGGAAGAATTGATCAACCGTGGGCACGAATTTAAAAGCGACACCGATACGGAGGTTTTGATCCACCTGATCGAAGAGATCCAGAAAATAGAAAACATAGATCTATTAGAAGCTGTACGTTTGGCTTTAATGGAAGTGATCGGTGCCTATGCCATTGTAATTATGGACAGCGATCATCCTGATCGTTTAATAGCTGCCCGTAAAGGAAGTCCGATGGTAATTGGTGTTGGTACAGGAGAGTATTTTATTGCGTCGGATGCTACACCGATTATCGAATACACTAAAAATGTAATTTATCTTAACGACAATGAAATTGCGTTGATCACCAGAAATGATCTTTTAGTTAAACGTTTGGATAATGTGGTACAAACGCCTTTGATCCAGGAGTTACAGCTGAAATTGGAAATGCTCGAAAAAGGTGGTTTTGATCATTTCATGCTGAAAGAGATTTACGAGCAACCACGTTCGATCAAAGATTGTATGCGTGGTCGTATTTATCCCGAAGAAGGTAAGGTGCAGCTCGGAGGGATTAAAGAGTTTGCCGAAAAATTAAAAAATATCGACAGGATCATCATCGTGGCCTGCGGAACATCGTGGCATGCAGGCTTGGTTGGGGAATATTTGATTGAAGAGTATGCCCGTATCCCAGTTGAAGTAGAGTATGCCTCTGAATTCAGATATAGGAATCCAATTATAACTGAAAAGGATGTGGTAATTGCCATTTCACAATCGGGTGAAACTGCCGATACCATGGCTGCCATCGAAATGGCTAAAGAACGGGGTGCAACTATTTTTGGAATCTGTAATGTCGCAGGCGCATCAATCCCGCGTTTAACCCATGCTGGTGTTTATACCCATGCCGGACCAGAAATCGGAGTAGCCTCTACGAAGGCATTTACCGCACAGGTAACGGTTTTAACGTTAATGGCCTTTTACATGGCCCAGCAAAAAGGAACCATTACAACTTCGAAACTGATCGAACTTTTAACCGAGCTTGATCATATCCCTGAAAAAATCCAGGTTGCTTTAGAATCGAACGATCTGATCAAAGAAGTTGCAGAAAAAATTAAAGATTCTACCAACTGTTTGTTCTTAGGTAGGGGCAGCGGTTTCCCGGTAGCATTAGAAGGTGCTCTTAAGCTAAAAGAAATTTCATACATCCATGCAGAAGGTTATCCAGCTGCAGAAATGAAACACGGACCTATCGCTTTAATCGACGAAGAAATGCCCGTGGTTTTTATCGCAACGCAAAATTCATCTTACGAAAAAGTAATCAGTAATATCCAGGAGGTAAAAGCACGTAAAGGTAAAGTAATTGCCATTGTTACGCAGGGCGACACAGAGGTGAAGAAAATGGCCGATTACTGTATAGAAATTCCTGATGCAAACGAAGCATTCTTGCCATTATTGGCTACCATTCCGCTTCAGTTACTATCGTACCATATTGCAGTGATGAGAGGCTGTAACGTAGATCAGCCAAGAAACCTTGCCAAATCGGTAACCGTAGAATAATTTTACAACAAAACAAATAGATAAAGCAGTTGCATTAATTTGTAGCTGCTTTTTTGGTTACAAAATGTAACGATCTTTCTGATCATTCTTAAATTTAGGAAAAAGTAAATTATATTGGCATTGAATTGATTACGCGCCTCTAGAAGATGTATTTTAGATATTTAATTCACAGCCGTCACCCTGAATTCATTTCAGGGTCTATTTTGCAAGAAAGATGCTGACCACGAAGTAGCTATTAGACCTTTAAAAACAATAAAAACAGCTAATAAAATAAATTCAGCATGACGATCGCGTGTGAGAAAAGCGGGGCTGATGGCGGCCATGGGCAATAACGCTGCCTTTCAAAAAATAAAAGCTACTGAGACAGGGATAATTAAAACTGATCTAACAGAAATTGAGTGCCAATCCTACAATCCCAAAATCATAATAATCCTAATAAAAGTAAAGGGCCGATATTCTTTAGAAGAAATATCGACCCTTACCATCTAAATTAACGCTCTCGAATATATAAACGGAAGTTAAGCCCGAAAAGTTTCAGAAAAGATGAAAAAAAGTGATTATTTCTCGTAACTCCCTAAAGTTGAGGGAGAAATTCTTTTGTTGCCTTTTATGTCTTTATTGAGATAATCAGAAAAATAAGGATCATTACTTAGATCGGCACCTTTTTTTCTCACAGGGCTGGTTGCCGAAACTTCAAAATTTTCCATATCCTTATTAATAAAGGCCGGATCGATGTTTAAGATATTGCCGTTGGCATTATAGGTGTTGTTGGTTGTTCTAAGTAAATTGTTCCACAGATTCAGCTGCATCACGGCGCTGGTTTTCTTTTGGATATCCAGCTCATTGCTTAAGCTGCCATAAATGATATTATTTGTTAAATCGAGCTGCAGCTTGTTATAGGCATTAGCCGATAAATAATCAGAAAAGCTAAGCGAAGCCGTTTTGCGCGGAAAATTTAAATTATAGCCTGCAAATGTATTCTGTTTAAGGTTGTAGTTTCCTCCACCAACAGCGTAAATCAGGTAATTGCCACAATTATACATCACATTGTTAAAGGCAAATAGTTCCGAATGGTAACCAATATAGGCTGCCACCTGCATGTTTTTGATAATACTCCCGTTCAAAATCAATTTTGGGTTGGCATTAAGCGATAACGAATCAGATGTGATACCCACAGAAGCATTTTTAATAACCGCATTTTTGATAATCCCATTACCTGTTCTTTTTAGAAAAATGCCTTTCCATTGCCCCGGTTCGTCATTGTATAGTTTTTCTAACCTATCGCTGCAAAATAACACTGGTTCGGCAACAGTCCCGTTAACCAATAAGCTGCCTTCAATATTTAAGTTGGCATCTTTATGGAAATAAACTTTTGTGCCTGGCTGGATGGTTAATGAATACCCATTCATAACCGTTAGCGAACCACTGATAACGTAGGGTAGAGATTTTGTCCAAACGGTATTGCTGTTAATTGCAGGTTCGTTAACAAACACCGCATTTTGGCCATAAGCTAAAAGCTGTATAACCTGCCTATTGCCATTCGTATTTAATATAATAGAATCCTGAACCAAAAATGGCAGGTTCTCTGCCGTAGGATTAATCGTAACCTTTATAAAAAGATTAACCGAATCCTGACCGTTTATAACAAGGTCGGTTTTATTAAGTGTATTTTCTCCATTTATATTGATGTTAAAAGCCGAAGCACTCCCTCCTGCCAGACTGATATCCGAAACTTTTACAGCATTATTATTTCTATTTTCAATTTTTATGCGCCTGGTAGTAGAGCCTAATGAAGTAAAAATCACATCGAATAAAACACTTTTGTTTGCGATGGTCAACTTGGCATTTGGATCGGTGGTTATACGCTCCCCTTTTCGGCAAGCCGTAATAAGCAATAAGATCAATAACACCAGGGTAATATTCGAACGCATAAACCAAACTTAGACAAATGTTAGAGTAGTTGCAATAGCCTCAAAGTATAATAAGGTTATTCGGCAAAGGCCAGTGCAGCAATACTCACTTTCGATGCTCCATTTTTTAAGAGTTCATCGGTGCAGGCCTCCAAAGTAGCGCCTGTTGTAATTACATCATCAACCAATAAAATATGTTTACCAATAATATATGATGCATTATTGATACCAAAGATGTGCTGCATATTTTCGTAACGGTTGTATCTGCTCTTTTTGGTCTGACTTTCGGTAGCCTTATTGCGTATTAAAATTTCTTCGCTGAATTCTATTTCCATTTCATGCGCTATACCTTCAGCAATAAAAGTGCACTGGTTGTAGCCTCTATGCTTATATTTTTTATGGTGCAAAGGAACAGGGATAATTAAATCAACATCCTGGTAAATCACGCTCGTTTTTAATCTTTCGCCAAGCATGTTTCCTAATAGAACACCAACATCTGTTCTTCCGTTATATTTTAGGTTATGGATCAGGTTCTGAACCTTTGCCGCTTTTCTAAAATACAGCATTGCCATGGCGGCGTTTAGTGGCACTCTGCCCCACAGTTGTTTTGCAACCCTGTTTTCTGCATGTTGATGATAGTCTGTAAAGGGTAGGTCGTAGAGGCATTTCGTGCAGATCAAATGTTCGCTATGGTACAATGTTACACCACAGGCATTACAGAGGCTTGGAAATAACAAACCGACTAAATCATTGCACCATTGTTTAACCTGTAGCATATCACCAATTTACAAAATACTTCCGAAGTTTCAAAGGAGGCAAAGCGAGCGGATAACTTCGGAAGTATAAAATATCTTCTTTTTTAGTAAAGCAGGTTCCGTGCTACTATATATGTATGCTCCTGCTTTTCATTCCAAGTCCTCGCTTCGCTGTGGGCTTTCCATTTCAATCAGGTTTATGTGGCCACCCCTTCC
>NZ_DJDT01000312.1 GCF_002432345.1 Pedobacter sp. UBA5917 | reverse complement strand
TGTATTTTCGTTGCTTAAATCTTGTTTTATAACCACCTAAGTTCATCTGAGGCCAAGGTCTGTGTCTCTACAGACCTTGGCTTTAAATTATATCACCATTAAAATCTCATATGGCTAAACTCATTATTCTGTATCCTTACTCAACGAATTCATGTATTCCTGTGGTGGAACCTTAAAATACCGGAGGAAGTTTTTATTGAACAAACTCTGTGAGCTGTACCCCACCATTTTCGCGATTTCGAAAAAAGTAAATTCGTTTTGGGCAATCAGTTTGGTGGCTTTTTTTAAACGGGTAACATCAATCAGCTCTTTTGGCGATAGCGCCGAAATTGCTTTGATTTTGCGGTAAAGTGTAGGACGGCTCATGTGCATATGGTCGGCAAGCTGATCGATATCCAGATAGGGATCCTGGATATTCTTGCGGATATATTCATCCAACCGTTTCAAAAATGCCTCTTCCGTTTTGGAGTTTGCAATTACGCGTACATCCTCAAAAGGTGCGTTGGCAAAATGGGTTTTTATTTTTACCCTGTTCTGCAGCAGATTGGCTACCTGCAGGCGTAAAAGCTGGGGCGAAAAGGGCTTTTTAACGTAAAGATCTGCACCAACTTCCAAGCCCTCGATGTGTGCTTTATAGGTGTTTTTAGACGTTAGCAGGATAATCGGGATGTGGCAGTACTCTACATTCGATTTGATCAGTTCGCAGAGTTCAAAACCATCTATGCCCGGCATCATCACGTCAGAAATAATCAGATCGATAATTTCCACATTCAAAATTTCCTGCGCAGCCTCTCCGTTAGCGGCCAGGTGCAATTTATAGGTGTTGCCAAAAACCTGGGTAAGAAACTCCAGGATATCCTCATTATCATCAATAATTAAAATACTGTCGCTCATCTTTATTTTATTTTTTTCCAGCTGCCCAGCTTAAATTCAAACTTCTGGTGTATGGGTAAAGTTAGTTCAAAAACCACGCGGTTAATATCGCTATCCAATAATTTCAGTGCTCCGTTATGCAGTTCGGTTAACGATTTTGCCAATGAAAGGCCAATTCCGGTACCTGGTTTATCTTTGCCATAGAGCCTGAAAAATGGCTCGAATATCTGTTCACGGTATTGCTGCGGAATGCCCCTGCCATCGTTGCTAAAGGTAATGTTAAGCTGTTTATCCTTTTTATCAACCGGATGCAGGTAAATGGCTACTTCGCTGGTGCCGTATTTTATGGCGTTAGAGATCAGGTTATTGAAAATTTTGATTAAAGCCTCCCTGTCGGCAAACGCAATAACCTGGCTTTTGGGCAGTTCGAGTTTTAGTGCAATGCCGCTTTTTTGTGCCTCCTGTTCAAAAGTATCAACCTGCTCTTTCAGTAAGCGGCTAATGTCGGTATTTACAAAATTGAGCCCGAACTGATGCATTTCTGTTTTACGGAAATCGAGCAGTTGATTGGTGAGTTTGGCCAGGCGGTTGGCATTTTTTTCGACCATGATCAAACTGCTTTTAAAAGGCTGCTCCTGGGCCTGCTCCATCATCATTTCTACCGGACCTAAAATAAGCGTAAGCGGGGTTTGGATCTCATGCGCAATATTGGTAAAGAATTCGATTTTTGCCTGGTATATTTCTTTGTCCTTTTCGTGTTCGAACAGCTGGAGCTTATTCAGGTTTTTGCGTTCGATATAGCGGTGATAGTAGCGTATGGCCAGAAAAAGGCCGGTGGCAACCAGTAGCAGGTAACAGATGTAAGCCGTAATGCTTTTCCAGAATGGCGGACGGATTTTGATAAACAGCCGACGCTCTTTACCCGTCCAGCTGTCTACATTGCTTTTGGCCCTCACCAAAAATGTATAATTACCCGGCGATAAATCGGTAAAATAGGCTTTTCGGTTGTTATTAAGATAGGTTACTGCCTGATCTACGCCTTTCATTACATATTCGTAGCGGGTTACCTCGGGTGAGGAGTAATTAAGTGCGGCAAACTCGATGCTGAAGTTATTTTGGTTGTGCGAAAGTACAATGGTATCGGTATAAGAAATAGACCTGCTCAGCGGACTATTTTTACTGTTCGGGAAAACCTCCTCATTGTTGATCTGAAAACCGGTAATAAAGGTTGGTGGAGCAACATCTTTTTTATCAAAATCGTTGGGGTCAAAAGAAATCATCCCCCTTACTGATCCAAAATACATCCTACCATTAGGATCTTTGTATGCCGAACTGAAATTAAACTGATCTGTAATCAGTCCGTTTGATTTGGTGTAAACCGTAAATTTTTCACGTTGCATGTCGAAACAGATCAATCCTTTAAGCGAACTGATCCATAAGTGTTTCGAATTGTCTTCCAATGCCCTGAAAAGAATATTGGTGGGCAGGCCACTTTCGGTGGTAAATTTTTTGATCAATTTCCGATCAGGACTCAGCCTGATCAGCCCGCCGCCTTCGGTAGTAAACCACAACGCATTGTTGCTGTCTTCCATAATGCCGCATACCGGAAATTCGTGCACGGTTTTATTTTTGGGTTTGTTGCCAAAGGTAATATTGCCATGCCTACCTGTTTTGGGGTTGTAGAAAAAAGCCCCCCGCGATACGCTGCCCGTCCATATATTGCCCAGTTTATCTTCGTGGATATCGTAAACATAAGAGTTTACCGGAATTTCTTTTACCCTTTTAAAGGCCCTCTTTTTTGGATTGAAGATAAAAAGTCCTGATCCCATATTATATCCCGTACCCACATATATGGTACTGTCTTTCGAAAGATGAATGGAAAGTACAAAATCGCTTGTTTCCTCATTTTCTTCCCCAATGGTTTTGAAACGGTCTCTCACGATACCTTTTTTGATGTCCATTATTTCCAGCCCATGCAAAAAAGGTCCTACGAGCAACTGGTTCCCCAATGCCAGTAAACCGTGGATATTGGGGTAGGATAGGTTACCCGTTTTACCATTGGCCGTGTAATTGGTGAACAATCCGGTTTTCGGGTCGAATTTATTGATGCCTGCATCTTCGGTACCGATCCATAAATGCCCATAATTATCCGGACAGATTTCCCTCACCGCATTCCCCGAAATAGAATTGATGCCTAAAAGCGGATAATATTTTTCGAATCTTGAATTATTCCTCGAGAAATAGGCCAGTCCGCCAAAATAAGTGCCTGCCCACATGCCACCTTCACTATCCTTACAAACCGTGTATACCGCATTATCGGGCATAGAATAGGGATCACCCGCTCTTTTTCGCAGCACTTGTACGTTACGTGTATTGATATTATAGATGTAAATACCCGATTCGGTGGCCAGCCAGTATTCGCCATTTTCGCCTGCAGTAATGTCGCGCACGTACATATCCGTATTATCACTGTTCTTGAGAATCAGCGAACTGATTGCGCCTGTTTTTGTATTGTAACTCTTTAAACCCTGTTTAAAACACCCTACCAGGATCATGTTGTTGCCGATGGGGAATACCTTACTAATCGAGCGGCGGTTAAGGGGCATGTGTTTATCTATTATCCGCACGCTGCTACTGGAGCCATTTTGGGGGTTATAGGTAACAAGCTGCCCGTCATCATTTCCGATTACAATATTGCCCTGATGATCGAGCGCTATGCAGGCTGCATTTATTTTCAGGTTTACTACCTTATTATCGTTCTGGGTATATTTATGCAGTTCGCGGTTGGCCAGAAAAAACAGGTCGTTCGCCTTATCCACCAGAATGTAGTTGATGTATTTCTGGGCAATCGGCTCAAGCGGGGTAAAAATCTCCCTAAGCGGATCGTATTTAACAATGCCACGACCTGTTCCTACCCACAACATGCCTTTTTTATCTTCGGCAAGGCTCACAATAATGTTGTTGCCGATATTGCCGAACATACTTTTTGAGTTTTTGAAGCTTTTAAAAGTATAGCCATCAAAACGATTCAGTCCGCCACGGGTTCCAATCCAGATCATACCCTGTTTATCCTGTATAACCGTATTCACCGAATTATGGGCCAAACCATCGTCGGCCTGGTACTGCTTAAAATAATGCGATTGCCCACTGCACAGTGAAACGGCAAGAAAACTTATTAAAAAGAAGAATATTTGGCCACGCATACTTTAAGTTAATATCAAATATATATAAATCGAAATGTTAAACTGTCGATTTGTATCCCACCAAAAATGCGATTTGATACTGCGTGTTTTTTAGCTGTTGATTTTCAGTTATTTAAGATGGTTTTCCTTTTTCTTTCTGATGCATTTTTGAGACATATCGACAAAAAGATGAACATTTTGGCCATTAGATAGATCTGTTAAGGTTCTGGTACTTCCAATTTGATATAAAACGACAAAAGAATGAACAGATTTTACAGGCCACATTCTTTTACTTTGACATCAAGTAACCAGATATTCCCCGCTGCATCACCGCTTTAGAAATGGCGTTTTGAGGCTTTATGCCGATTTTAATTTAATAACCTAACCAAATATGAAATACAAAGTTCTACTAAAAAGAATGATTTCAATAGCTTTTTTGCTGGCCTTTTCACTTACAACCTATGCCGGTAATGGCAACGGGGCTAAGGCAGAACCGGATAACAGGCCACGGTTTGCCGCTGTTGGC
>NZ_DJDT01000104.1 GCF_002432345.1 Pedobacter sp. UBA5917 | reverse complement strand
GTAATACAGTTTTCAATTGGCAATTTGCAGTTAACAATTAACCGATTAACCAATTTGAACAGTTAACCAGTAAATACAGTTTTCAATTGGCAGTTAACAATCAAGCAATTCAACAATAAAGCGTTTCGCATCAATTAACCGATTAACCAGTAAATACAGTTTTCAATTGGCAGTTAACAGTTAGCAGTTAACCAGTTAACCAATTTCAACAGTTAACCCAATAAACCTATTTATACAAATCCTTCAAAGCATCTTCCAAATGTGTGAATTTAAATTTAAATCCGGCATCTAAAATTTTTTGTGCGGAGGTGTTATTGCTCATTAAAACAGCTTCTACACGTTCGCCCAACAATAAGGCCAATACTTTTTTAGGTACGTTAAATGGCCAAACCGGCCGGTGGAGCTGTTTCGCAAGGGCCTTGGTTAAAGCTTTATTGGTTACCGGAAAAGGTGCACAGGCATTGTAGCAGTTTTCCATTTTAACGTTTTCAATCGCTTCAATGTACATTTCAACCATATCGTTAATATGCAGCCAGGGTGTCCATTGTTTACCTGTACCCAAAGCGGTGCCGGCAAATAATTTAACCGGTTTGGCCAATTGTGGCAATGCGCCACCCTTTTTGCTGAAAACAATCCCTGTACGGAGTTTCACAATCCTTAAACTTAACTTTTTGCCCTGATCTACCGCATCTTCCCAAAGTTTGCAGCATTCGGCCAAAAAGCCATATCCGCTGGAGCTTTCCTCGGTTAAGATTTCATCGCCGCAATCGCCATAAAAACCAACTGCGGATGAAGAAATAAAAGATTTGATCTGATGGTCGGGCCTGGATTTAATGGTTTTAAAAAGCAGTTCTGTCGATTTAACACGACTGTCGATAATCTGTTTTTTCCGTTCATCCGTCCATTTTTTATCGGCTACAGGTTCTCCGGCCAAATGGATAACGGCATCTACCCCATTAAGGCAGTCGGCATCAATGATGCCTTTGTAAACATCCCATGCAAAACTGTTTGTATCCTTGCCCTTTTTTCGCGAAAGCGTATTAACAATATAACCTTTGCCCAGTAAATGTTTTTTTAGCTCAGTGCCCACAAGTCCGGTAGCCCCGGTAATCAGAATCTTCTTTGCCATATTTTTAAAACACTAAAGATACGAAAGGGTTTTTTCGAAGGGCCTTAAAAAGATGTTAATCGCGTTCTAATTCTTTTGTTACCTATTTGTAAAGAATTATTTAGGCATTTGATGGAGCCAAAAAATAAGATAAATTTGTAAAGCGTTCTTACACCCTTTCCGAAACAAAGATGTCCAAAAAAATTTTAGTCTGGTTTAGAAATGATCTCCGTTTGCATGATAACGAAATGCTGGTGGAGGCAATTGCTAAATCCGATTCGATTTTGCCTGTTTACATTCTCGATCGCCGGTCTTTTGGCGAAACCAAGTATGGTACATTAAAAACCGGCAACATTAGAGCGCAGTTTATTTTAGAGAGCGTTTTAGGTTTGCGCAACGCTTTAAAACAGATTGGCGGTAACCTGCTGATCGCCGAAGGTAATCCCGAAGATATCATTCCCCAATTGGTACAGGAGTATGAGATTACTGAAGTATACCATCACCGCGAAGTGGCCCGCGAAGAAACCCATGTTTCTACCCTTGTGGAAAATGCACTTTGGAAATTACGCATCAACCTGAAACACTTTATCGGTCATACCCTCTACAATAAAGAAGATTTACCTTTCCCTATTAAGGACATACCCGACGCTTTTAACCAGTTTAAAAAGAAAATTGAACGCGATTCGATCATCAAGCCCTGTTTTGCAGCGCCCGATAGGATTAATGTGGCCGAAGTAATCGATTGGGGAACTTTATCATCATTAGAAGATCTTGATCTTTTGCCTCAACAGAAAGACCAGCGTTCTGATTTTGAATTTACAGGTGGCGAAGCCGAAGGTTTAGCACATTTGCAGAAAGTGATTGTGGCCATGCAACAGGCTGCAACCACTAAAAATTTAATCCTTGCTTCTAAATTATCAGCCTGGTTGGCAATGGGAAGTTTATCCCCACGAAAAGTATATTGGGAAATTAAAAAAATGGAAGGTGTGCCAAACACCAAAGCCATGTTCAACCATATTCTGCTTGGGTTACTTTGGAGGGATTATTTCCGTTTTATGTTCAAAAAATACGGCAATACATTTTTCAATCCGGACGGATTTGGAAGTCAGGGGCCTATTGATATCGAAAATGAGCAGGATAATTTTTACAAATGGAAAAATGCCCAAACCGGTTTCGCTGTAGTAGATGCGGTAATGACGGAGTTGAACCAAACCGGTTTTATCTCCAATATTGCCAGACAAACTGCTGCTTTATACCTCATTAATAACCTGGAAGTAAGCTGGATTTTCGGTGCGGCATATTTTGAGGAAAAGCTGGTTGATTATAATCCTGCAAGCAACTGGGGCAATTGGGCAAATATGGCCGGGGTAGGAAACGATCAAAAATTAAAAAGTGTTTTCGATCTCGATAAAAATATAAAAAATCTCGATCCCAAAGGCAATTATGCTTTAACTTGGGCATCATAGTTGTAAGGATTGAATGAGAGATTATTCAATGATTGAATGGGTAAATTTTGAATGATTGAATTTGCAGATTTTCCAATCAGTTTAAGTTGTATTTTAACCATTCAATCATCCAATCATTCCCTCATTCAATAAATCGTATTTTAATCGAGATTTTTGCCTTTTATATAAGGTAAAATTCTAATTTTGTAGTGCTTATAGTAAACAGTAAATAATGGATAGTTTATCTTATCTTAACGGCGCAAACGCCGAATACATAGATTCTTTATATCAATCGTATCAACAAGATCCTGAATCAGTTGAGTTTGGTTGGCAAAAGTTTTTTGAGGGTTTTGATTTTGGAAGAGGATCCGAAGCCCCATCAGTAACCGCAGAAACTCCTGAACATTTTTTAAAAGAGGTTAATGTTTTAAACCTGATCGATGGCTATCGTAGTCGAGGTCACTTGTTTACGCATACCAATCCGGTGCGCGAAAGACGTAAACATTTGCCAACTTTGGATCTTGCCAACTTCGGATTATCAGATGCAGATCTTGAAACGGTTTTCAATTCTGGTGTAGAGATCGGTATCGGTGCCGCAAAATTGAAAGATATTGTAGCCTTTTTAAAACAGACATACGCACACTCTATCGGTGCAGAATATAAATTTTTACGTACACCTGAAGTGTTGAACTGGATTCAGCAAAAAATGGAAAGTGCACGTAATACGCCTAATTTCTCTATCGATGAGAAAAAACGCATCCTTAAAAAATTAAATGAAGCGGTAAGCTTTGAAAATTTCCTTGGAACAAAATTCTTGGGTCAGAAACGCTTCTCTTTAGAGGGAGCGGAAGCTTTAATCCCTGCTTTAGATTCGGTTATTGAAAAAGGTGCCCATTTAGCAATCGAAGAGTTTGTTATCGGTATGGCTCACCGCGGTAGATTGAACGTGCTAGCCAATATCATGCAAAAAACTTATAAAGATATTTTTGCTGAGTTTGAAGGCAAAAGTTATAATCCTGATACCCCTTTTGGTGGCGACGTAAAATATCACCTGGGTTATTCAACAGATGTAACGACCAATGCAGGTAAAAGTGTTCACTTAAGTCTTTGTCCAAATCCATCTCACCTGGAAACAGTTGATGGCGTGGTAGAAGGCATGAGCCGTTCGAAAATCGATTTCAAATATGGTGGCGATAACAGCCGTTTAGCGCCGATTTTGATCCATGGTGATGCTTCGGTTGCCGGACAGGGTATTGTTTATGAGGTAATTCAGATGGCAGGCCTTGAAGGTTATAAAACCGGTGGAACCATCCACCTGGTAATCAATAACCAGATCGGTTTTACCACCAATTATAAAGATGCACGTACAAGTACTTATTGTACCGATATTGCGAAGGTAACTTTATCTCCTGTTTTCCATGTAAACGGCGATGATCCTGAAGCTTTGGTTTATGCCATCAATTTAGCAATGGAATACCGCCAGAAATATAAAAACGATGTTTTCATTGATATTCTTTGTTACCGTCGTTTCGGGCACAATGAGTCTGACGAACCTAAATTCACACAGCCTTTATTATACAAAACCATCGAGAAACACCCTAATCCAAGGGAAATTTATATCGAACAGTTAACCAAAGAAGGTAAACTGGAAGCCGGTTTGGCTAAGGAAATGGAAAAAGATTTCCGTGGAATTTTGCAGGAACGTTTAAATGAGGCAAAAGAATTTGTAGCAGGAAACAACGAAGTGAAATTTGGTGGTGCCTGGGCTGATTTGCGTATTGCTACTCCACAGGATTTTGAAACTTCTCCGGTTACGGCAGTTAAAAAATCAACTTTGTTGGAAATTGGTAAACGTATTACAGCTTTACCTTCTAATAAAAAGTTCTTCAAGAAAATTGAAAAATTATTCCTTGAACGGACCAAAATGGTTAACGAAACACATGTTTTCGACTGGGCAATGGGCGAGCAGCTGGCTTATGGTACTTTGTTATCAGAAGGGAAACGCGTTCGTTTAAGCGGTCAGGATGTAGAGCGTGGTACTTTCTCTCACCGTCACGCAGTATTAACGCTTGAAGATAGCGAGGAAGAATATGTACCATTGGCAAATATTTCAGACCAACAGGCTCCTTTTGATATTTACAATTCGCACTTATCAGAATATGGTGTTTTAGGTTTCGAATATGGTTATGCCATGGCTAACCCCAATGCTTTAACCATCTGGGAGGCGCAGTTTGGCGATTTCTTTAACGGAGCACAGATTGTGGTAGATCAGTACATTGCGAGTGCCGAAACCAAGTGGCAGCGCGAAAACGGTTTGGTAATGTTGTTGCCTCATGGTTACGAAGGCCAGGGACCAGAGCACTCATCTGCACGTATTGAGCGTTTTATGGAGCTTTGTGCAGATTATAACATGCAGGTGGTAAATTGTACTACTCCGGCAAACTTCTTCCATGTGTTGCGCCGTCAGTTTAAACGCGATTTCCGTAAACCTTTGGTGGTATTTTCGCCGAAAAGTTTACTACGTCACCCGGCATGTGTTTCTAAATTGGAAGAATTTACCGAAGGTGGTTTTAAAGAAGTAATTGATGATGTAAATGTTAAAGTTGCAGATGTAACGCGTATTGTGTTCTGTAGCGGTAAAATTTACTACGAATTATTGGAGAAACAACAGGCCGATAAATTGAAACATGTGGCTATCGTTCGTGTTGAACAGTTATACCCAACCCCTGTTGATCAGATGGAAGCTATCCAGAAAAAATACAAAAATGCCAAAGAAGTTTTCTGGGTACAGGAAGAGCCAGAAAACATGGGCGCATGGCCGTATTTATTCCGCAAGTTGTATAAAACTGCGTTAAAAGGTATCGATGTAATTTCGAGAAAAGAAAGCAGCAGTACAGCAACCGGTTTTGCAAAACAACATGCTAACCAACAGGCTTATATTTTAGCTAAAGCTTTAGAAGTATCGGTAACAGAAGATGTGAAGGATATAGCTAAAAAAGCAACAAAAAAACTGGTTCAGATCGATTAATGAGGTTTGAGGCGTAAGGTTTGAGGTTTAAGGTTAAGTATCCGGAACATTCCAACTTTACAACATTTAACAATAAAAATTAGGTTTAAGGCGTAAGGTTTGAGGTTTAGGGTTAAAGTACCTGCAACATTCTAACTTTACAACATTTCAACCTTTAACGATAAAAACATAACATTACAAAAATGAGTTTAGAGATAAAAGTTCCACCTGTAGGTGAGTCGATAACCGAAGTTGTTTTATCACGCTGGATAAAAAACGATGGCGATGTTGTTGAAATGGATGAAGTAATTGCCGAATTAGAATCGGATAAAGCTACATTCGAATTAACCGCAGAACAAGGAGGAACTTTAAAAACCATAGCAGCCGAAGGCGATACTTTAGCCATTGGTGCAGTAGTTTGTAAAATTGAAGATGGCGGTGCAGCTCCAGCGAAAGCTGATGCACCAAAAGCTGAAGAAAAAGCAGTTGTAGCTGAAGAAAAAACTTCTGCTCCTGTTACTGAAAAATCAGGCGAAAGCTATGCTACAGGTACTCCATCACCTGCCGCTGGTAAAATCCTTGCAGAAAAAGGAATTGATGCCGCTGCAGTAAAAGGTACTGGTGTTGATGGCCGTATTACTAAAGATGATGCTGTTAAAGCTGAAGCCAGTAAAAAAGCAGAAGCTCCTAAAGCTGCAAGTGCTCCGGCTGTTCCTGCGGGACCACGTTCTGAGCGCCGTGAAAAAATGTCGCCATTGCGCAAAACTGTGGCTAAACGTTTAGTTGCTGTTAAAAATGAAACCGCAATGTTAACTACTTTTAACGAAGTTAACATGAAACCGATTATGGATCTGCGTGCTAAATACAAAGATTCTTTTAAAGAAAAACATGGTGTTGGTTTAGGCTTCATGAGCTTTTTTACCAAAGCTGTTACCGAAGCTTTAAAAGATTTCCCTGCGGTTAATGCTCGTATTGATGGTGAGGAAATTGTTTACAATAACTTCGCTGACATTTCTATCGCAGTTTCTGCACCAAAAGGTTTGGTGGTTCCGGTAATCCGTAATGCAGAAGGTATGAGCCTGGCAGAGATCGAAAAATCTGTTTTGGCATTAGCTTTAAAAGCGCGTGATGGTAAATTAACCATTGAAGAAATGACCGGTGGAACTTTCACCATCACCAATGGCGGTGTATTTGGTTCGATGATGTCGACCCCGATTATCAATGCACCACAATCGGCTATTTTAGGTATGCACAACATTGTTGAGCGTCCGGTTGCCGAAAAAGGTGAGGTGGTGATCCGTCCGATGATGTATGTTGCTTTATCTTACGATCACAGGATTATCGACGGACGTGAGTCGGTTGGTTTCTTGGTTCGTGTGAAACAATTGTTAGAAGACCCGGCTAGATTGCTTTTAGGCGTTTAGTTTAAGATCTAAAATTATATTTACAGAGAAGTCAAGTTTTTATAACTCGACTTCTCTTTTTTTTGCTCAAAAAATGAAATTAACGTTCAATTTAAAGTTCCTTCTCATTTTCCTGGCGATTTTTATTATCGAAGTTTTAATCGGTAAATATCTTCACGATGCATTTATACGGCCTTTTGGAGGTGATGTTTTAGTTGTGGTATTGATTTATGCATTTTTCAGGGGCTTCTTAAAAACCAATAACAAAAAGCTTGCTTTAGGTGTATTGATTTTCTCTTTTGTGATAGAGTCTCTACAGGCAGTGCATTATGTTACCTGGTTTGGTTGGGAAAACAATAAACTGATGAGTACTTTGCTCGGTACTTCATTTAGCGTTTATGATCTTTTAGCCTATTTTGTAGGCTACCTGATAGTCGTCACCCTGAATTTATTTCAGGGTCTATCAAGCCAGAAAGATGCTGAAATAAATTCAGCATGACGATCAGAAAGAAGTAAAAGCTAAAGATTAATTGAGACAAAACTATTGAGACAATTCTTTAATCTGCTTCAAATCCAGTTGTTTAAACTCTACTTCACTGCCTTCTGCCTGTAAAGCAATCTGGCCACTACTTGCGGTACAGTTTGTACCATAATTTACCAATGCGCCGTTTACCCAAACTTTCACTTCGTTGTTCAGGCATTGGATTACCATGGTATTCCATTCGCCAACAGGTTTTTCGCTATCATCGGTTAGGTTTTTAATCCGACGTAGTTTATCGCCATTTACACCCCAGTTTTCTTTTGGTCCGCGTCTGGCAACCATATCAGGTACGGTAATGTCTTCTTCAATGCACCAGAAATCGCCTGCATCTTTATGTTGCATCTGCACTTCCAGCGATTTTGGAAACATGCCATATAAGGCCCTCGGTGTTGATGCGTGCACCAGCACACCACAGTTACCCGGTTTGCCCGCAAATCGGTATTGTACAGTTAACTGGTAATTTTTATAAATTTTGTCAGTTATTAAATGTCCGCCCGGTGTGCCTAAACTTACTAACAAGCCATTGCGTACGATAAATGGATTAATGGTATCTGGCTTTTTATCCATTGCCGGTACATCCACGTGCCAACCGTTTAGGTTTTTCCCGTTAAAAAGACTTTTTTGGGCGAAGGCCGAGGTGCTCAATGTAATGAGCAGTAAAAGGGTATACTGTAATTTCATGATATTTGGTTTTCCCAAATATATTTTAAAAAATTGGAATAAGGTAGTGATGGCTGTCTGATTCGAAACTAACGGATTAAGTCCGTCATTGCGAGGTACGA